>NZ_AQOJ01000890.1:0-2305 GCF_000364685.1 Xanthomonas sp. SHU 166 | reverse complement strand
GCCGAAGCTGCGCGCCAGGCCCGACAGCGGCTTGCCAGCGTCCGAGTCCGGATGTTCGACCCATAGGTCGCCGAAGCGCGGCTGTCCGGCAAGCGCCTGCAGGATCGGCGCGATGCGGTCGCTGGCCGGCAACTCGCGCAGGTCGGCCAGCAACTGCAGCTTCTGCCGGGCGAAGATCAGCCCGCGCCAGGGCAGCGCCTGCGCCGGTACCGCTGTGTCGCTGAGCAGCAGCGCGTAGCCGCTGTTGCGCTCGGTGCGCGCGTAGGCGGCCAGCCCGGCCTCGCCGGCGCGGGCGTTGAGCTCGGCCGCCAGTTCGGGTTCGAAGCCGGGCCGGCAGTAGCACAGCAGGCCATGGACCAGCGGGCCGTTCTCGAAGGACATGGGCAAGCCTTCCGGCGGGGTCAGTAGCGGGGGCTGTCGAGTTCGCCGTAGCGGCGCAGCACCGCGCAGGCGGCGTCGCGGTGCAGGCCGCGCACCACCTCGATGCCGCGGCGTTGCAACTCGCCGACCCAGTCCGCCGGCAGCGGGCCTTCGTCGAACGGGGTCAGCGCCATCACGTCCTCGGCGCTGGCACCGATCAGCAGGCGGTCGATGCCGGCCCAGATGGTGGCGCCGTAGCACTGGCAGCACGGCTGCGAGGAAGTGGCCAGGGTCACCGGCGACAGCACCGCGTTCAGCCGCGGGGTCTGCAGGCGCTGCTGGGCCAGCATGTAGGCCATGTTCTCGGCATGCGCCAGCGAGGTGGTCTGCGGCACCACCCGGTTCACGCCGACGGCGATGATGCGGTGGTCCGGGCCGAATACCGCCGCGCCGAATGGGCCGCCGCTGCCGGCGTCCACGTTCAGCCGCGACAGTTCCACCGCCAGCGCGACCTTGTCGGCATCGCTGGCGTAGACGGCCTGCGGATCGACCGCCTCGTGAATCCAGGCGGGCAGGGTGAGGTGGACTTGCGCGTAGAGCATCAGCGGACGGGTTCGGCAGGCTGGGGGGCGCGCAGTGTATCGGCTTGCGCGGGGCGCGCGCTGCATTGCCCGGCCACGCAGGAGCAGCCGGCGATCGCGGGCGAGCCGCACACGCTCATGCGCCCGCTGGCCTGGCACTGCGCCATCACGCCTTGCGGGTCGGTAGGGCTGTCGCGGTTGACGCAGGCCGGCATCGCGCCGCAGCAGTTGCCGACGTTCTTGACGGTGCAGTCGGCATCGGTGCGGCAACTGGTGTCGACCTTGATCGGCAGGCCCGGTGCGGACGCCGTCGGCGTCGGTGCCGGCACCGCCGGCTTGGCGGTCTCGCTGCGCGCGCAGGCGCTGGACAGCAGCATGCCGGCGAGCAGACACAGGGAACACAGCAACGACGCGAAATGACGGGGCATGGCGATCTTCCGTGCGGTGGAGTGCGGCCATGGTAGCAACCCACTGCGCCGCCGCCGGGTCAGCGGCGCACGACCGTCATCGCGTCGGCGCTTTCCTCCGAGATCCGCAGCGCTGTGCCGTCCAGCGCCTGGTGCAGCGCCTGGCGGATGCTGACCTGTCCCTTCACCGCGTTGACCGGCAGCGAGGCGAGGCCTGGATCGCGGTACACGACCATGCAGCCGGTGGCGTGGGCCAGTTGCTGCGAGACCTCATCGAAGCGCCCGGCCGGCAGGTCGTAGGCATGGTCGGGGACGGCGTCGCACTTGCCGGTTGCCGCCGGTGCGCTGGCAGTGACGGCCGAATCCGGTGTCGCGGCGGAAGGTGCGGTGGAAGCGTTGCTGCAGCCGGCGAGTGCGAAGACCAGCGCGAGGACGGGGCAGCAACGGCGCAGGAGGGTGTGCATGGCGCGATTCCCGTGAGAGGACCTGCGCCAGTCTAGGCAGCGCCGCTTAACCGGGCTTGGCTTCGTGCGCTGCGGGCTGCGGCCGCGCGTGCACCAGCGTGCACCACAGCACGCCGCCGAGCAGGCAGGCGATCGCCAGCAGTTCCAGCGCGGTCGGCCAGCGCTGCTCCCACAGGAAGCCGTACAGCAGCGCGAACACGGTCTCGAACACGATCATCTGCCCGACCAGGGTCAGCGGCAGCAGCCGGCTGGCGTGGTTCCAGCAGGCGTTGCCGATCACCGAAGCGAACAGCGCCAGCACCAGCGCCATGCCCCAGAAGCGCATCCAGTCGGCGCCGGCATGGGCCGTGCCCGACAGGGCGAACGCCGGCAGCGCCAGGGTCAGGGCCAGCGCGCCGGTGACCACGCCGGTCAGCAGCGACCAGTCGCGGCCGGACAGGTCCGGGCGCCGCCGCAGCCAGCGCGCGTTCTTGATCGAGTAGGCGGTCCAGCA
>NZ_AQOJ01000889.1:0-469 GCF_000364685.1 Xanthomonas sp. SHU 166 | reverse complement strand
GCGCGCGCCCGGCAACCACAGCCGCGCGGCGCTTCCCTCGCCGCGCAGCGCCGCCAGCAGGCGCAGCGCATCGGCGTGGCCCTTCAGGCGGGTGCCGCGCCCCGGTAGCAACAGCAGCGGCCCATCCCCGGCCAACGCCGGCGCCTGGCTGACGGCCCACGCCCGCGCCTGCGCCTGCGCATCGGGACAGGGACGGCGCGGGAACTGCGCCGGATCGATACCGCGCGGCACCACCCGCAGGCGCGCCGGATCGGTCTGCGGATAGTGCTGCAGCACGTAGTCGCGCACGGTCTCGGACACGCAGATGACCCGCTCGCCGCGGGTCATCACCGCGCTGTAGCGGCTCGGCGAGTTGAGCCCGTGCACGGTGGTGACCAGGCGCGGACGCTGCGCCGCCGGCATGCCCTGCAGCGCGCGCCAGCCCAGCCAGGCCGGCAGCCGCGAGCGCGCGTGCACGATGTCGGCGCGC
>NZ_AQOJ01000888.1:0-4048 GCF_000364685.1 Xanthomonas sp. SHU 166 | reverse complement strand
CTGCTGCGCCGGCCTCCGCCGAACCCGCTGCCGCGCCTGCCGACGCCCAGGCGCCGGCACCGCCGCCGCAGGCGCGGCTGTCGCGTCCTCGTTCCGACTCGCACCTGATCGTGCAAGCCGCCTGATCTCCAGCATTCCTTTTCTGAGGTAGCCGCCATGGCCCATTCGGCAGTCGATCACCACGACGAGCACGGGCATCAGCAGAGCTTCGTCGAGCGTTGGTTCTTCTCCACCAACCACAAGGACATCGGCACGCTGTACCTGCTCTTCAGCTTCACCATGTTCGTCATCGGTGCGGCGATGAGCGTGGTGATCCGCGCCGAACTGGCGCAGCCGGGCCTGCAGTTCGTCAAGCCCGAGTTCTTCAACCAGATGACCACCGTGCACGCGCTGGTGATGATCTTCGGCGGGGTGATGCCGGCCTTCGTCGGTCTGGCCAACTGGATGATCCCGCTGCAGATCGGCGCGCCGGACATGGCGCTGCCGCGCATGAACAACTGGTCGTTCTGGCTGCTGCCGGTGGCCTTCACTCTGCTGCTGCTGACCCTGTTCCTGCCCGGCGGTGCGCCGGCCGGCGGCTGGACCATGTATCCGCCGCTGATGCTGCAGGGCGGCTACAACGTCGCCTTCTCGGTGTTCGCCATCCACGTCGCCGGCATCAGCTCGATCATGGGCGCGATCAACATCATCGCCACCGTGCTCAACATGCGCGCGCCGGGCATCGACCTGCTGAAGATGCCGATCTTCTGCTGGGCCTGGCTGATCACCGCGTTCCTGCTGATCGCGGTGATGCCGGTGCTGGCCGGCGCGGTGACCATGCTGCTCACCGACAAGTTCTTCGGCACCTCGTTCTTCAACGCCGCCGGCGGCGGCGATCCGGTGATGTACCAGCACATCTTCTGGTTCTTCGGGCACCCCGAGGTCTACATCATGATCCTGCCGGCGTTCGGCGTGATCAGCGAAATCATCCCGACCTTCAGCCGCAAGCCGCTGTTCGGCTACCAGGCGATGGTCTACGCGATCGCGGCGATCGCGTTCCTGAGCTTCATCGTCTGGGCGCACCACATGTTCACCGTGGGCATGCCGTTGGGCGGCGAGATCTACTTCATGTTCGCCACCATGCTGATCTCCATCCCCACCGGGGTGAAGGTGTTCAACTGGGTCAGCACCATGTGGCAGGGCTCGATGACCTTCGAGTCGCCGATGCTGTGGGCCATCGCCTTCGTCATCCTGTTCACCATCGGCGGTTTCTCCGGGCTGATGCTGGCGATCGTGCCGGCCGACTTCCAGTACCACGACACCTATTTCGTGGTCGCGCACTTCCACTACGTGCTGGTCACCGGCGCGGTGTTCGCGCTGATCGCGGCGGTGTACTACTGGTGGCCGAAGTGGACCGGGCGCATGTACAACGAGACCTGGGCCAAGTTCCACTTCTGGTGGACGATGCTGTTCGTCAACCTGCTGTTCTTCCCGCAGCACTTCCTCGGCCTGGCCGGCATGCCGCGGCGCATTCCCGACTACAACGTGGTGTTCGCCGACTGGAACCTGGTCAGCTCGATCGGTGCGTTCGGCATGTTCGTCACCCCGTTCCTGATGGCCGGCATCCTGCTGGCGTCGCTGCGCAATGGCGCGCGCGCCGAAGCGCGCTCGTGGGAGGGCGCGCGCGGCCTGGAGTGGACGGTGCCGTCGCCGGCACCGGCGCACACCTTCACCCTGCCGCCGGTGCTCAAGCCCGGCGATCTGGCCCACGACGACATCAGCCACTGATGACCGCGCAACCGCCGCTCGACGACCTGGTCCTGCGCCGCAAACGTGCGGTGCGCACCGCGCTGGTGGTCGGCGCGGTGGCGCTGGCGATCTACGTCGCCTTCGTCCTTTCGGGGGTGCTGGGCCGATGAACGCGCCGGCGCCGCGGGTGCACAGCAGCGCCGGGCTGTTCAAGCTGGTCGGCGTGGCGCTGGCGGTGTTCGTGCTGACCTTCTCGCTGGTACCGCTGTACCGCATCGCCTGCGAGAAGGTGTTCGGCGTGCGCCTGGAGCGCGGCCCCGGCGAAGGGCCGCAGGCCGGCAAACCGCTCGCGGGCAAGCGCACGGTCACTGTGCAGTTCGATGGCGGGGTGAACTCCAAGCTGCCCTGGTCGTTCCATCCGGAGCAGCTGACCATGCAGGTGGTGCCGGGCGAACTCAACGAGGCGCTGTACTACGCGCACAACGATGGCGCGCACGCCATCGTCGGCAGTGCGGTGCCCTCGGTGGCGCCGGCGCGCGCGTCCGGCTACTTCACCAAGACCGAGTGCTTCTGCTTCACCGCGCAGACCCTGCAGGCTGGCGAGAAGCGCGACATGCCGGTGCGCTTCATCGTCGATCCCAACCTGCCCAGCGACATCAGCACCATCACCCTGTCCTACACCTTCTACAAGAACGATGCGCTGAGCGCGGAACTGGGATCGCCGAAACTGGCCGGTTCCGCGCGCGCGGCTCCCTGACCCGACCGGAATGCCTGCCATGGCCCAGCCCAGCACCGACGCCACCGCCAACGCCTACTACGTGCCCAGCCAGAGCCGCTGGCCGTTCATCGGCTCGATCGCGATGTTCGTGACCATGATCGGCGTGGCCAGTTGGCTCAACGACGCGTCCTGGGGCAAGTGGACCTTCTTCACCGGCATCGCGATGCTGGTGGCGACGCTGTTCATGTGGTTCGGCGATGTGATCCGCGAATCGATCGCCGGGCACTACAACCGCCAGGTCGACGTGTCGTTCCGCATGGGCATGGTGTGGTTCATCTTCTCCGAGGTGATGTTCTTCGGCGCCTTCTTCGGCGCGCTGTTCTACACCCGCACCTTCATCCTGCCGTGGCTGGGCGGCGAGGGCGACGGGGTGATGACCAATGCGCTGCTGTGGGACGGCTATTCCGCCGCCTGGCCGACCAACGGCCCGGGCGGCATCGGCGGCCAGTTCCAGACCATCCCGGCCTGGGGCCTGCCGCTGATCAACACGCTGATCCTGCTCAGCTCCGGCGTCACCCTGACCATCGCCCACCACGCGCTCAAGGCCGGACAGCGCACCCGGCTGATGGTGTTCCAGGCGCTGACCGTGGCGCTGGGCTGCACCTTCCTGTACTTCCAGGCCGAGGAGTACATGCATGCCTACAAGGAACTCAACCTGACCCTGGGCTCGGGCATCTACGGCTCGACCTTCTTCATGCTCACCGGCTTCCACGGCGCGCACGTGCTGCTGGGCACGATCATGCTGCTGGTGATGCTGCTGCGGATCAGCCGCGGCCACTTCAGCCGCGACAACCACTTCGCCTTCGAAGCGGCGGCGTGGTACTGGCACTTCGTCGACGTGGTGTGGCTGGCGCTGTTCCTGTTCGTCTATGTGCTTTGAGGGCTGGGAATAGGGAATCGGGAATGGGGAATCGCAAGCGCGGCTTTCGCTTGCGCTCCCGCTTTGCCGATTCTCTTTTCCCGATTCCCCATTCCCGGTTTCTCAGCGGCCAAGTCCGTGAGGCTTGATCACTCCCGTGTAGATGCCCAGGATCACCAGCAGGATCAGGCACACCGATAGGCCGATGCGCCAGGTCAACGCGTTCACCGTGCGCTTGCTCTGGCCGCGGTCCACCAACAGGTAGTACAGGCCGGCGCCCAGGTTCCACAGGATGAGCAGCAGGAACGCGACGATCAGCAAAGTCTTCAGCGAGTCGTTCATGGGCGTCTCGGCGCATGGTGTGTCCGCATTATGACCCTCGCCGCTGCCTCGCGCGTGGGCGCGCGCCGGCGCATGCCGCTGTGGCTGGGCTGGAGCGTCGCGCTGGCGGTGGCGCTGTGCTTTTGCATGCTCGGCCGCTGGCAGTTGCAGCGCATGCACGAGAAGCAGGCCTTGCTGGCGCAGGCGGCGCATGTGCGCGATCGTCCGCAGACGCTGGCCGACGCGCTGCGTGCGACGCCGCCAGGACAGTTGCGCTGGGTGCATGGTGCTGGCCGCTTCCTGCCCGGGCAGATCCTGCTCGACAACCAGCTGCGGCAGGGCCGCAGCGGAGTCAAGGTGTA
>NZ_AQOJ01000887.1:0-377 GCF_000364685.1 Xanthomonas sp. SHU 166 | reverse complement strand
TGAGGCGCTCGGCCGCCGCGACATTTTGTCGCAGGTACTGCGCCTGGATCCGGCCCTGCCGCTGGGCTATCCGCGCGACCTGGACCTGCTGCCGAACACGCTGCCGCCCGAGCGCCACTTGGGTTACGCGGTGCAATGGTTCGGCCTGGCGCTGGCGGTGCTGGTCACCGCGGCGCTGCTCAGCTGGCGCGCGCGCAGGGGGCGGGGCGGGCGCTGAGCGCGCGCGCATGAGAAAATCCCCGGCATGAATGCTCCCACCCCGGCCCCGCGCCCGGCGGCCGCACGCGGCCGCTGGCCGCTGATCGTGTTGTTCGTCCTGTTCTTCGGCTCGATGCTGGTCGCCGGCGCGTTGCGCTTTTCCGGCTGGCAGCCGGCCG
>NZ_AQOJ01000886.1:0-466 GCF_000364685.1 Xanthomonas sp. SHU 166 | reverse complement strand
GGCTGCGCGCCATTACCTGCCGTTCGCCGAAGCGCTGGCCGCGCACGGCGTCGCGGCGTTCCTGCACGAATGGCGCGGCAACGGCAGCAGCACGCTGCGGCCGTCGCGGCAATGCGACTGGGGCTATCGCGCCCTGCTGCAACTGGATCTGCCCGCCAGCCAAGCGGCGATCGCCGGGTGCGGGATCGCGGCACCGCTGCTCGTCGGCGGCCACAGCCTCGGCGGACAGCTCGCCTGCTGCTACGCCAGCCTGCAGCCGCAGGCCTTCGCCGCGCTGTGGCTGGTCGCCAGCGGCACGCCGTACTGGCGCCGGTTCCCCGCGCCGCGCGGTTATCTGCTGCCGTTGGCGTACCGTCTGCTGCCATGGCTGGCGCAGCGGCAGGGCGTGCTGCATGGTCGCCGCCTGGGCTTCGGCGGTACCGAAGCGCGCGGCCTGATCGCCGACTGGGCGCGCGTGGGCCGCGGC
>NZ_AQOJ01000885.1:0-1349 GCF_000364685.1 Xanthomonas sp. SHU 166 | reverse complement strand
ACCCCGACGCAACGGGAGTGTCGCGGCTGAAGCCGCTGCTACGACAGCACCGTGGAACGCGCGGCGCGACGCCGCTAGTCCAGCGCCGCCAGGAATCCACGCAGCGCCTCGGCGACCGTATCGGCATGGCCGAGGAACGGGGCGTGGCCGCCGCCGGCGACGATCAGCGTACGCGCGTTCGGCGCCAGCGCAGCGGCGGCCTCCATGCCTGCGGGTGGGACCAGGCGGTCGCGCTGGCCGCCGATCCACAGGCTGGGCACGCGCAGGCCGGGCAGGGCGCGGCGCAGATCGGTACGTTCCAGCAGGGTCAGCCCGTCCTGCAGCACGTGCGGGTCGGGCGTGCCGCGGGCGTCGAGCGCCTCGCGCAGGGTACGCAGTTCGGCGCGCGCCTGCGCCGAGCCGAGCGTATCCAGTGCCAGGAAGCGCTCGAGGGTGCCGCGATAGTCCTCGGCCAGATCGCGGCCGAACTGTTCGAACACCTGCGGCTCCACCGCGTGCGGCCAATCGCTGCCGCGTACGAAGCGCGGCGTCGCCGCGAGCATCGCCAGCCCGCGCACCTGCGGTTGCGTGGCGGCGGCGTGCAACGCGAACAGCCCGCCCAGCGACCAGCCCAGCCACACGGCCGGCGGCGTGGCCGCGGCGATCGCGCTGACCACGTGCGGCAATGCCAGCGGCGTGTCGTCGCCGCGGCTGTGGCCGTGCCCGGGCAGGTCCACCAGGTGCAGGCGGTACTGCGCCGACAGGCGCTCGACCAAGGGCGCGAAGATGCCGCCGTTCAACGCCCAGCCGTGCAGCAGGACCAGATCGGGGCCCTGCCCCAGGGTGTCGATATGCATCGTCGTCCGTCGTCGCGAAAGAACAGGAAAGGCAGCGTCGGCCGTCGCGTCAGTGCGCCGCGCGCTGCGCCAGCACCTGCGGCAGCAGCAGGCGCCACTGTTGGCGCGGATAGTCGCGGGTGCGCCAGGCGGACACGCGATGCGCACCGCGGCGCTGCTGGATCGCCGCGCTCAGCCAGTCGCCGTCGATGCCCTGCCAGGCGCCGGCCGTGGTCAGCAGGTTCGGCGCCAGCCGCGGATGCACGTCCTCGCGCAGCATCTGCCACAGCGTATCGGTGGCGAACGGCGAGGCGGCGAGTACCGCGGCGATCTGCGCATGCCGCGCGTCGACCGCATCGTCCAGGTACAGCTCGGCCAGCGCGTCCCACACCGCGCGACGCGCGGCGAGGTCGGTCGCGCTCACGCCGGCACGCCGGGCGGGTGCGCGGCCACGCGATCGCGTGACAGCGCCAGCGCGTCCAGCAGCGCCTGCACCTGCGCCGGCGTGTGCAGCGCCGACAGGGTCACGCGCAG
>NZ_AQOJ01000884.1:0-1120 GCF_000364685.1 Xanthomonas sp. SHU 166 | reverse complement strand
GGCGGGCGGATCGCCGAGACCAGGTAGCCGGCCTGTTCCAGCGCCGCCGACCACGCCAGTGCGGTGCGCTCCTCGCCGCACAGCAGCGGCTGGATCGGCGTGTCCGAGGCCATCAGTTCCAGGCCGTGACGGCGGGCACCGCCGCGGAACAGGGCGATCAGCTCGACCAGCCGCTCGCGCCGCCACTGGTCGCGCCGCGCCAGCTTGACCGCCGCCAGCGAGGCCGCGGCCTGCGCCGGCGGCAGCGCGGTGGTGTACAGATACGGCCGCGCGGTTTCGGCCAGATGCCGGATCAGCGTGGTATCGCCGACCACTGCGGCGCCGTAGCCGCCCAGTGCCTTGCCCAGGGTCACCAGTTGCAGCGGAACGTCGTCGACACCCAGCCCGGCCTCGGCGACGCTGCCGCGCCCCTGCGGGCCGACCACGCCGACGCCGTGCGCGTCGTCCACGTACAACAGCGCCTGTTGGGTGCGCGCCACCAGCGCCAGCGAGCGCAGCGGGGCGACGTCGCCGTCCATGCTGAACACGCCATCGGTGGCCAGCATCGCCGCGCCGTCGGCGGCGTGCTTGAGCTGGCGCATCGCGCCTTCGGCATCCAGGTGCGGGTAGCGGCGCAGGCGGCAGCCGGCCAGGCGGCTGGCGTCGAGCAGGCTGGCGTGGTTGAGCCGGTCTTGCACGCACACGTCCTCTTCCTCGCTCAGCAGCGCCTGCTGCACCGCCAGGTTGGCGATGAAGCCGCTGCCGAACAGCAGCGCCTGCGGATAGCCGAGCCAGTCGGCGATCTCGCGTTCCAGCGCCTCGTGCAGCGCGTGGTGGCCGCACACCAGGTGCGAGGCGGTGGCGCCGGCGCCACCGCGCGCGGCGGCGTCCTGCAGGGCGGCGACCACTTCGAACTGCTGTGCCAGGCCCAGATAGTCGTTGCTGCAGAAGCCAGTCAGCCAGCGGCCGTCCACTTCCAGGCGCACGCCGTCGCGGCGGCCGACGCTGCGGCGCACGCGCAGGCGCCCCTGCGCTTCGCGCAAGGCGCGCGCGGACTGGATGCGGTCGTGCAGGTCGGGACGGGCCATGGGCGCGGGACGGGCATCTGGCGGGCTAGCGTAGCGCGTCCCCGGCCGAGCCG
>NZ_AQOJ01000883.1:0-1272 GCF_000364685.1 Xanthomonas sp. SHU 166 | reverse complement strand
CGGATCGGCGGACGGACGCCCCAGGCTCAGACCAGCGCGGCGGCGATCGCCGGTGTGGGCTGGGCGGTGATGTCCGCGTGCACGGTGCCGGGATGGTCGTGCGCGTCGGCATCCACCATCACCTGCATCGGCCGCAGCCCCAGCCGCGCGAACAGCGCCTGGTCGCGCTCGGTGTCCGGGTTGCCGGTGGTCAGCAGCTTCTCGCCGTAGAAGATCGAGTTGGCGCCGGCGCAGAAGCACAGCGCCTGCAGTTCGTCGCTCATGCTCTCGCGCCCGGCCGACAGCCGCACCATCGCCCGCGGCATCGCGATGCGGGCGACGGCGATCGTGCGCACGAACTCGAACGGATCCAGCTCGACCGTGCCGTGCAGCGGGGTGCCGGCGACCTGCACCAGGCGGTTGATCGGCACCGAGTCCGGATGCACCGGCAGGTTGGCCAGCGCCTGCAGCAGGCCGGCGCGCTGGTCGCGCGACTCGCCCATGCCGACGATGCCGCCGCAGCAGGTCTTCAGGCCGGCGTCGCGCACGTGGGTCAGGGTGTCCAGGCGGTCCTGGTACTGGCGGGTGTGGATGATCGAATCGTAGAAATCCGGCGCGGTGTCCAGATTGTGGTTGTAGTAGTCCAGCCCGGCCGCCTTCAGCGCCTGCGCCTGGGTGCCGTCGAGCATGCCCAGGGTGGCGCAGGTCTCCAGGCCCAGCGCCTTCACCTCGCGGATCATCTCCGCCACCTTCGGGATGTCGCGGTCCTTGGGCGAGCGCCAGGCCGCGCCCATGCAGAACCGCGAGGCGCCGGCCGCCTTGGCCTGGCGCGCCTTGTCCAGCACCGCCTCGGTGCTCATCAGCTTCTGCGCCTCCACGCCGGTGGCGTAGCGCTGCGCCTGCGGGCAGTACGCACAGTCTTCCGGGCAACCGCCGGTCTTCACCGACAGCAGCGTGGACACCTGCACCTGCGCCGGATCGAAGTGCTCGCGGTGCACGGCGGCCGCACGGTGCAGCAGCTCCGGGAACGGCAGATCGAACAGGGCGAGCAATTCCTGGCGTTGCCAGTCGTGTCGGACGACAGCGGACATGGGGGTTTCCTGACGGTCAGCGGCTGGGAAAGCGGGCAGTCTGGTAAGCATGCAACGTCCTGTCAACTTCACGATGGCTGGTTTGGTTGACGGCGGTTGGCGCTGGCTGCAGCGCCGCGTGCTGCCGGAACGCTGCCTGGTCTGCGGGGAGCCCGGCGCGCCTGGCCTGGACCTGTGTGCCGCCTGTCGCGACGATGTGCCC
>NZ_AQOJ01000882.1:0-343 GCF_000364685.1 Xanthomonas sp. SHU 166 | reverse complement strand
CGCAGCAACGGCAGGCAGGCCTGGGTCAGCCAGGCCGCGGCGGTCAGGTTGACGTGGATCGCGCGCGCGAACTGGGCCGGATCGGCATGTTCGAACGGGGTCAGCCCGGCGAAGTCGGCGGCGCAGTGCAGCAGCCCGTCCAGGCGGCCGAGCTCGCCCTGCATGCGCTCGGCCAGGGTCGCGTAGTCCGGCGGAGTGGCGCCGAGCAGGTCCAGCGGGTACAGCAGCGGCGCGGCGCCGACCGCGGCGATTGCGTCGTAGACGCGGTTCAAGCGTGCCGGCTTGTGCCCGAGCAGGACCACGGTGGCCCCCGCCTGGGCGCAGGCCAGCGCCGCAGCGCTGC
>NZ_AQOJ01000881.1:0-2068 GCF_000364685.1 Xanthomonas sp. SHU 166 | reverse complement strand
TGCAGGCGCCGGTCGCCGGCCGCGTCCTGCAGCTGTCCGCCGCGGTCGGCGCGCGCAGCGAGGCCAACGCGCCGCTGCTGACCCTGCTGCCGGACGCGCCGCGCCTGGTCCGCGCCGAATTGAACGAAAGCTATGCCGGCAGCGTCACCCCGGGCATGGCCGCCGAGGTCATCAGCGACGACGGCCGCCAGACCGTGCTCGGCCAGGCGGTGGTGCGTTGGCTGGCGCCGGCCTACGGCCCGACCCAGTTGCACGACGACGCCACGCCCGCCGGCAACGACCGCAGCGTGGCCTGCGTGCTGGCCTTCACCCAGCCCTCGACCCTGCGCCTGGGCCAGCGCGTGCTGGTGCGCTTCCGCAACCCGACCGCAGCCAAGCATTGAGCTTGCACGGCGCCGCGGCGGCGAAAGGCTGCTGAAACGCGCAGCGGCGACCCTGCACGGATTGCCGAGACTGCGCAGCCGCGCCCATTCACATGATCCAATCTGCCGAGTTCCACTTCGAAGGCGGCCGCAATGGCGTGCTGCTGATCCACGGCCTGACCGGCACGCCCAGCGAAATGCGTCTGCTCGGCAAGAGCCTGAACCGCGAAGGCTTCAGCGTCCATGGCGTGCAGCTGGCCGGCCACTGCGGCGACGAGGACGACCTGCTCGCCACCAACTGGCGCGACTGGTACGCCAGCGTCGAGGCGGCGGCCGCGCGCATGCGCCCACAGGTCGACCGGCTGTTCGTGGCCGGGCTGTCGATGGGCGCGGTGCTGGCGCTGCGCCTGGCGCAGGAGCGTCCGCAGTGGGTGGACGGGGTCGGCGTGCTCGGCGCCACCTTCCGCTACGACGGCTGGAACATCCCCAAGCGCGCGCGGCTGGCGTTCCTGCTGCCGTGGTTCAAGCGCCTGGGCATCGGCAAGCGCCGCATGTTCCTGGAAGAGCCGCCGTACGGCCTGCGCGACGAGCGCATCCGCGCCCAGGTCAGCAGCGCGATGCTCGGCGGCGACAGCAGCGCCGCCGGCCTGCCAGGCAACCCCTGGCACGCCCTGGCCGAGATGTACCTGCTCGCGCGCGCGGTGCGCCGCGACCTGCCCAAGGTCGTCGCGCCATGCCTGGTCGCGCACGCGACCGAGGACGACATCGCCGACCTGCGCAATGCGCGGCTGGTGATCGCCAACGTGTCCGGGCCGACGGAGCTGCTGCTGCTGCACGACAGCTATCACATGATCACCCTGGACCGCGAACGGCGCGTGCTCGGCGCGCGCCTGGCGCAGTTCTTCGCCGCCCTGTGCGTGCCGCAGCAGGCCGCCGCCTGATGGCGATGACCGGCTCGGTAGTGGGCATCTGGCTGGCGACGGTGGCGCTCGACACCGCCGGCCAATTGGCCTTCAAGTACGTGGCCAGCCACCCGCAGGGCACCGGCATGGCGCGCTGGCAGCGCATGGCGCGGCAGCCGCAGCTGTGGTTCGGCGTGGCCTGCTACGTGCTCGAATTCCTCGCCTGGACCGCGTTCCTGTCGCTGGTGCCGCTGGGCCGCGGCGTGCTGCTGGGTTCGATCAACATCGTGGCGATCATGCTGGCCGGGCGCTGGCTGTTCGGCGAACGCCTCGGGCGCATGCAGGTGGCCGGCATCTGCCTGGTCAGCGCCGGCGTGGCGGTAGTGGGGTTGGGCTCATGAGCCGGCCGCCGCTGCATCGCTATGCGGTGGGCTTCGCCCTGCTGCTGAGCTTCGACACCCTGGCGCAGATCGGCTTCAAGCTGGCCGGCACGCACGCGTTCCCGCCGCAGGCCGAACTGGCGTGGGTGCTGCGCCTGCTCGGCAGCCCATGGCTGTACGCCGCGTTGCTGGGCTACATCGGCGCGTTCTTCACCTGGATGAAGCTGCTTGAGCACGCACCGATCGGCCCGGCGTTCGCCGCCTCGCACCTGGAAGTGGTCAGCGTGATGCTGCTGTCGGCCTGGTGGTTCAACGAACACATCGGCCTCCTGCAGGCGCTGGGCGCGGCGCTGATCGTCGGCGGCATCGTCTGCCTGGCGATCGGCGAACGCGCGGATCCCGCCGATGCGCACTGAAATCCCAC
>NZ_AQOJ01000880.1:0-331 GCF_000364685.1 Xanthomonas sp. SHU 166 | reverse complement strand
CGCCGGCCTGCCGCTGCAGTGGGGCGACCTGTGGCCAGGCCGGCCGCGCGAACGCCTGGCCAGCGCGCTCGGCCTGCCGCAGGCCCTGCTGACCTGCTCGGGCACCGCCGCGCTGATCGTGGCCCTGCGCACCCTGACCGCGGCCAACCGGCGCCGGCAGGTGCTGGTGTCGGCCTATACCTGCCCGCTGGTGGCGCTGGCGGTGGCGCACTGCGGCCTGCAACTGGTGCTGTGCGATCTGCTGCCCGGCTCGCTGGAACTGGACCCGGTGCAGCTGGCGCAGCGCTGCGGCAGCGACACCCTGGCCATCATCGCCACCCATCTGGGCGGG
>NZ_AQOJ01000879.1:0-7081 GCF_000364685.1 Xanthomonas sp. SHU 166 | reverse complement strand
CGACGGCGCCTTGCCGCCGCCGGACATCGACCAGCCCGATAGCGACGTGCCGCCGGCACAGGCGCCGGCCTCGGCGCTGCCGCCAGAACTGGCCGCGGACGACCGGCAACTGGCCCGCATCGATGGCTATGGCGACCTGCGCCTGGGCATGTCGGCGGCGCAGGCACGCGCCGCCTGGGGCGGCGAGCTCGACGGCCAGCCCAGCGCCGGCAGCAGCTGCTACGTGCTGCGTCCGCGCTGGGCCAAGGGCAACAACCGGTTCGGCCTGATGGTCGAAGACGACAAGTTGGTGCGCTACGACGTGCGCACCCCCAAGGAGACCGCGCCCGGCGGCGGCAAGGTCGGCATGGACCTGGCGCAACTGCGCGCGCTGTACGCCGGTCGCGTGGAAGAGCAGCCGCACAAGTACGTCGAAGGCGCCAAGATGCTGCGCGTGCGCGGCGAGTCCGGCCAGCCTGGCGTGCTGGTGTTCGAGACCGACGCAGCCGGCAAGGCCGTCGCCTGGCGTGTGGGCCTGCCGCCGCAGGTGGATTATGTGGAAGGGTGTGGCTGAGAAGCCGGGAATAGGGAATCGGGAGTGGGGAATGGGAAGAGCATGAGGGTCGAGTGACTGAGGCAACTGGTGCCGCTTTCGCCTCAGTGGCGCATGACCGCTCTTTGCTCCTCGCTTTTCCGATTCCCCATTCTCTATTCCCGATTCCCGGCCGTCAGGCCACCCGCAGCTGCCGCCGCTCGCGCCGACGCGCACGCCGCGCGTACCAGCGTTCGCGCAGGCAGGAGAAGATCACGTACAGCGCCGGGGTGCTGAGCAGGGTCAGGCTCTGCGAGATCAGCAGGCCGCCGATCATCGCGATGCCGAGCGGGCGGCGCAGCTCCGAGCCTTCGCCCAGGCCCACCGCCAGCGGCACTGCGGCCAGGATCGCCACCATCGTGGTCATCATGATCGGGCGGAAGCGCACGATGCAGGCTTCGCGCGCGGCCTCCAGCGGGGTCTTGCCGTGCTCGCGCTCGGCGACCAGGGCGAAGTCGATCATCATGATCGCGTTCTTCTTGACGATGCCGATCAGCAGCACCAGCGCGATCATCGAGATCACCGACAGCTCGGTGCCGGTGACCCACAGCGCCAGCAGCGCGCCCATGCCGGCGGCCGGCAGCGTGGAGAGGATGGTCACCGGGTGCACCAGGCTCTCGTAGAGCATGCCCAGCACGATGTAGACCACCACGATCGCGGCCAGCACCAGCACCAGCATCGAGTTCGGCTGCAACTGCACGCCGAAGCCGCCGCCGTCGGCGATGCGGATATCGCCGGGCATGCGCAGCCCGGCCACGGTGGCGGCGATGATCGCATCGCCCTCGCCGGTGCTCACGCCTGGCGCCAGGTTGTAGCTCAGGTCCATGGTCGTGTACTGGTTCATGTGCGTGATCTGCGACGGCGCCAGACCCGGCACCTGATGCGCCACCGCGGTCAGCGGGATCATCGTGCCGTTGCGGGTGGGCACGTAGATGCGGTTCAGCGCCGCCGGCGTGGCGGTCTGGTCCGGCAGCGCGTTGACCACCACGCTGTACTGGTTGAGGTCGGAGTAGATGGTGGAGATCTGGCGCTGGCCGAACGCGCCGTACAGCGCGCCGTCGATGGCGCCGATCGACACGCCCAGGCGCGCGGCCAGGGCGCGGTCGATGACGATGTTCTGGCGCAGGCCGGCGTTGTCCACGTCGGTGCCGACGTCGCGCAGCTTGGGGTTCTGCTTCAGGGCGGCCTGCAGCTTGGGCAGCCATTCCTGCAACTGCGCGTTGTCGTTGCCCTGCAGCGAGACGCGGTACTGCGCGCCCTGGCTGGTGCCGCCGCCACCGTCGCTGGGCAGATCCTGGATCGCGCGCAGGCGCAGTTGCAGGTCGGGGTAGCGGTCGGCCTTGGCGCTGAGCCGCGCCAGCACCTGCGCGGTGGTATCGGTGCGGCCTTCGTCGCGGCGCTTGAGTTCGATGTTGAAGCTGGCGCTGGAGCCCTGGCGGCTGCTGCCCAGGCGCGCACCGACGATCTTCACCGCCGGGTCGGACATCAGCATGTCGGTGATGCGGCGCTGGCGGTTGACCATGTCGGCGAAGGACACGGTGGCGCTGGAGGTGGCGCGGCCCCAGATCAGGCCGGTGTCCTGCGCCGGGAACGAGCCCTTCTTGACCGCGCCGGCCAGGAACACCGTGGCCGCGATCAGCAGCAGCGGGGTCAGCGCCAGCAACAGCGCGTGGCGCAGCGAGAAGTCCAGGGCCACGGTGTACACGCGCAGCATGCGATCGTGCATGCGCTCCAGCCAGGCGCCGAAGCGGCCGGGTTGCTCCGGCTCGGCGTGCGCGGACAGGAAGCGGCTGCACAGCGCCGGGGTGAGCGTGAGCGAGACCACCGCCGAGACGCAGATCGCCGCCACCAGGGTGACGGTGAACTCGCGGAAGAACACCCCGATCATGCCGCTGGCGAACAGGATCGGAATGAACACCGCCACCAGCGAGGCGGTGATCGAGACGATGGTGAAGCCGATCTCGCGCGCGCCGGCGAGCGCCGCGTCCAGCCGCGACATGCCCTCGTCGAGGTGGCGCATGATGTTCTCGATGACCACGATCGCATCGTCGACGACGAAGCCGATCGCGATCACCAGCGCCAGCAGGCTCAGGTTGTTGAGGGTGAAGCCCATGACGTACATCGCCAGCGCCGCGCCGGCCAACGACAGCGGCACGGTGGCCGCGGCGATCAGCGTGGGCGCCAGCCTGCGCAGGAACAGCGCCATGGTCAGCACCACCATCGCCAGGCTGATCATCAGCGTGGCCTGCACCTCGTTGAGCGAGGCGCGGATGGTCGGGGTACGGTCGAAGTACGCCGTCATCCTGGTGCCCGGCTGCAGGTAGGTGCGCAGCATCGGGATCTCGGCCTTGACCCGGTCCACCGTCTCCACGATGTTGGCGCCGGCGCGGGTGAACACGTACATCACCACCGCCGGCTTGCCGCCGAACCAGGCCGCCTGGTAGGCATCCTGCTGGCCGTCGTAGACGTTGGCGATGTCGCGCAGGCGCACCGCGCGGCCCTGTTGCTGGCTGATCACCACCTGGCCGAAGTCGGCGGCCTTGGCCACCGCGTCGTTGGCGACGATGGCCGTGGTGGTGGCGCCGTCGCTGAGGAAGCCGGTGGGCGAGGTGACGTTGGCCGCGCGCACCGCGTTGCGCAGGTCGTCCGGGGTCAGGCCCATGGCATTGAGCGCGCGCAGGTTCACGTCCACCCGCACCGCCGGCGTGGAGGCGCCGCCGATGTCCACCGAGGCCACGCCGGTGATCTGGCGCAGGCGCTGCGCCAGCAGCGAATCGGCGACGTTGTACAGCTCGTCGGCCGACTGCGTGTCCGAGGTCAGGGCGATGGCGATGACCGGGTCGTCGTTGGGATTGGCCTTCTGGTAGCGCGGCGTGGCCAGGCCGGAGGGCAGGTCGGCCTGCGCGGCGTTGATCGCGGTCTGCACGTCCTGCGCCGCCGAATCGATGTTGCGGCTGCTCTGGAACACCATGAACACCTGGCTGTTCCCCTCCGAGCTGGAGGAGCGCATGGTGTCGATGCCGGGCACCTGGCCCAGGTGCCGTTCCAGCGGCGCGGTGACCGTGGCGGCCATGGTCGAGGCATCGGCGCCGGCCTGGCTGGCCTGCACGAAGATCACCGGGATCGAGATGTTCGGCAGCGCCGCCACGCCCAGGCGCAGGTAGCACATCATGCCGATCACGAACAGGCCGATGGCCAGCAGCGCGGTGCCGATGGGACGGCGGATGAAGGGCGCGGAGATGTTCATGGGGCCGGGAATGGGGAATGGGGAATCGGGAATCGCAGTACGCGCCCGGTGTCAGTCTTTCGAGGATCCGGCATGGAGTGAACGAGTCGGCAGCGCGCGGACTCGGCGCTTTCCGATTCCCGATTCCCCATTCCCGATTTCCGGCCCCTCACGCCCTTCCCTCCGCCGCCGTCGCCTGCCGTGCCGCACGCCGCTCGCGCCAGCGACGCACGCGCTCGGAGGCGCGTTCCATGTACAGGTAGATCACCGGGGTGGTGTACAGGGTGACCAGCTGCGACAGCAGCAGGCCGCCGACGATGGAGATGCCCAGCGGGCGGCGCAGTTCCGAGCCGATGCCGTCGCCCAGCGCCAGCGGCAGCGCGCCGAGCATCGCCGCGGCGGTGGTCATCATGATCGGGCGGAAGCGCAGCAGGCAGGCGCGGCGGATCGCGTCGTGGGCGTTGGCGCCTTCGCGGCGCGCGTCGATCGCGAAGTCGATCATCATGATCGCGTTCTTCTTGACGATGCCGATCAGCAGCACGATGCCGACGATGCCGTCCACCGACAGGCTCAGCCCGCACAGCATCAGCGCCAGCAGCGCGCCGACGCCGGCCGGCGGCAGCGTGGAGATGATCGTCAGCGGGTGGATATAGCTCTCGTACAGCACGCCCAGCACGATGTAGATCAGCACCACCGAGGCCAGCAGCAGCCACACCACGTCGGTCTGGCTGCCGGTGAATTCGGCGGCCTTGCCGATGAACTCGGCATGCAGCTGCGGCGGCAGCTGCAGCTGCGCGCGGGTTTCCTCGATCGCCGCCACCGCCTGCGACAGCGAGTAGCCCTGCGCCAGGTTGAACGACACGGTGACCGCCGGCAGCTGCTGCTGGTGGCTGACCACCAGCGGCGTGGTCGACTGCTTGGCCTCGGCCACCGCCGCCAGCGGCACGGTGCCGCCGCTGCCGACGGTGATGCCGGTGTTCTGCGCGCCGATGCCGGTGGCGGTGGAGGAGTTGCTGGAAGTGGTCTGGCCGAAGCTGGTGGCGTTGCTGGCGGTCAGCGCGCCGCTGCCGTTGCTGGCCACCGCCAGCTGGTTCAGCAGCGCGGTGCTGGTGCGGAACTCCGGCGCCACTTCCAGCACCACGCGGTACTGGTTGAGCTGGGTGAAGATGGTGGAGATCTGGCGCTGGCCGAAGGCGTCGTACAGCGTGTCGTCGATGGTCTGCATCGGCACGCCGAGGGTGCTGGCCTTCTCGCGGTCCACGTGCAGTTCCAGCGCACGGCCCTGGTTGGCCAGGTTGTTGTCCACGTCGGCCAGTTCCGGGCGCTTGCGTAACGCCTCGGTCAGGCGCGTGGCCTGGGTCGCCAGTTCGGCGCTGTCCACGTCCGAGAGCGAGTACTGGTATTCGGTGGCGGCCACGCGGGTGTCCAGGGTCACGTCCTGCACCGGCTTCAGGTACAGGGCGACGCCGGGCAGCCCGGCCACCGCCTTCTGCAGCCGCGGCAGCAGGTCTTCCAGGCTGTCGCGGTCGCTGCGCGGCTTCAGCACGATGCTGAGCTGGCCCTGGTTGAGGGTGGGGTTCATCGAGCCGGCGCCGATGAAGGCGGCCACGCCGGTCACCGCCGGGTCGCGCCGCAGCGCCTCGGCCACCGCCTGGGTACGCTGCTCCATCTGCGGGAACGCCACGTTCTGGTCGGCCTGGACCACGCCGGTGATCAGCCCGGTGTCCTGCTCGGGCAGCAGGCCCTTGGGGATCACCACATACAGCAGCACGGTCAGCACCATGGTCGCCAGCGCCACCAGCAGGGTCAGCTTCTGGTGGCCCAGCACCCAGTCCAGGCTGCGCTCGTACACGCCCACGGTGCGCGACCACAGCGTGGTCTTGCCGGCCGCCGCGGTGCGCTCGTGCGCGTCCTCGCCCTCGGGCAGGGCGTCGGGCTTGAGCAGGTAGGCGCACATCATCGGCGTGAGCGTCAGCGACACCAGCATCGAGATCACCACCGCGATGCTCAACACCCAGGCGAACTCGTGGAACAGGCGGCCGGTGACGCCGGGCATCAGGATCAGCGGCAGGAACACCGCCACCAGCGACACGGTCAGCGACAGCACGGTGAAGCCGATCTGGCGCGCGCCGATCTCCGCCGCCTCGCGGCCGCTCTTGCCCTGTTCGATGTAGCGCACGATGTTCTCGATCATCACGATCGCATCGTCGACCACGAAGCCGGTGGCCACCACCAGCGCCATCAGCGACAGGTTGTCCAGCGACATGCCGGCGAAGGCCATCACCGCGAAGGTGCCGGCCAGCGACAGCGGCACCGCCACCGACGGAATCACCGTGGCCCACAGCCGGCGCAGGAACACGAAGATCACCGCCACCACCAGGCCGATGGTCAGGATCAGGGTGAACTTGACCTCGTGCACCGAGGCGCGAATGGTCTCGGTGCGGTCGGAGAACACGTCCAGGTGCACGCCGGCCGGCAGCACGCCCTGCAACTGCGGCAGGATCGCGCGGATCTGCTCCACCGTCTGCACGATGTTGGCGCCGGGCTGGCGGCGCACTTCCAGCAGCACCGCCGGCTTGCCGTCGGCCCAGGCGGCGAGCTGGTCGTTCTCCACCCCGTCCACCACCTTGGCCACGTCCGACAGCCGCACCGGCGCACCGTTCTTGTAGCTGATGACGGTGTCGCGGTACTCGGCGGCGCTGGACAGCTGGTCGTTGGTGCCGATGCTGTAGGACTGGGTCTTGCCGTTGAGCGAGCCCTTCGGCGCGTTGACGTTGGTCTGGGTCAGCGCGCTGCGCAGCGCCTCCAGGGTCAGGCCCATGTTCGACAGCTGCGCCGGATTGACCTGGATGCGCACCGCCGGGCGCACGTTGCCGGCGATCGACACCAGGCCCACGCCCGGCACCTGCGACAGGCGCTGGGCCAGGATCGAGTCGGCGTAGTTGTTGACCTCGCGCAGCGGCAGCGTGTCGGAGCTGAGCTTGAGGGTGAGGATCGCCGCATCGGCCGGGTTCACCCGGTTGTAGACCGGCTGGTAGGGCAGCGACGAGGGCAGGGTGGCTTGGCGGATCGCCGCCTGCACGTCCTGCGCGGCGATGTCGATGTCGCGGTCCATCGCGAACTGCAGCACGATCGTGGACAGGCCCGCCGACGAGTCGGAGGTCATCATCTGCAGCCCGGAGATCTGCCCGAGCTGGCGCTCCAGCGGCGTGGTCACCAGCGAGGCCATGGTGCTGGCGTTGGCGCCGGGATATTGCGTGGTCACCACCAGGCTGGGCGCGTCG
>NZ_AQOJ01000878.1:0-487 GCF_000364685.1 Xanthomonas sp. SHU 166 | reverse complement strand
GCGCGCTGTGCAAGCCACGCCCGGAGCCGCCGGCGCGCAGCGTGTGGCTGCTGCAGCGCAGCCCGGGCCGGCCCGGCGCGCGGCTGGGCAAGACCACCGGCTGGATCCATCGCGCCACGCTCAAGGCCAAGGGCGTGACCATGCTCGGCGGCGTCGAATACCTGGGCGTGGACGACAGCGGCCTGCGCATCCGCGTGGACGGCGCCGAGCAACTGTTGCCGGTGGGCACCGTGGTGGTCTGCGCCGGCCAGGAACCGCGGCGCGACCTGCAGGCGGCGCTGCAGGCCGCCGGCCGCAACGCGCATCTGATCGGCGGTGCCGATGTCGCCGCGGAACTGGACGCCAAGCGCGCCATCGCCCAGGGCAGCCGGCTGGCGGCGCAACTGTAGGCATGGTCAGCCGGTAGCCGGGAGGCCGCCGGCCAAACGAGCGGACTTGGTGCTGTCGCATCGCGCGGCTATAAGCCTGGGCATGCCGCACCCGTCGC
>NZ_AQOJ01000877.1:0-7688 GCF_000364685.1 Xanthomonas sp. SHU 166 | reverse complement strand
TGCGCGTACTGGCGGGTGGCCAGCAGTTCGTCGCGCTCGCGCGCGCTGAGCGGTTGCAGTTGGCGATAGCGCCAGACGTCGCGGCTGGACAGGAACACCACGCCATGGCTGTCGCTGACCAGCACCACGTCGGGCACGCGCAGCCATTCGTGCTCCAGCGCGGCCAGTTCGATCTTGATCACGATCACTCCGAGCGGGCGTCCATGCGCGTCGAGGATCGCCTGCGAGAGGAAGTAGCCGGGCACGCCGGTGGTCATGCCGATGCCGTAGAAGCGGCCCTTGCCCTGCGCCAGAGCCTGTTTCACGTAGGGGCGGAAGCTGTAGTCGGCGCCGACGTTGCTGCTTGCCAGGCGCCAGTTGCTGGCGGCCAGGGCCACGCCGTTGGCATCGATCAGGGTCAGAGTCGAGGAGCGGGTGACGTCGTTGGCGCGCTCCAGCTTCAGGTTCAACTGCTGCTGCGTGGCTGCGTCCAGCGGATGGGTCAGGGCGTCGCGCAGTTCCGGATCCAGCGCCAGCACCTGCGGCAGGGTACGGTAGCGGTCGATGCGCTGCTGCAGGGTCTGCGCATACAGCTCCAGCTGTTGCCGCAGTTGCACGCTCTCGGCGCGCAGCGCGCGCTGTTCGGCGACGTGCTTCGCCGACAGCATCGCCAGCACCATGCCGCCGACGATGACGACCAGCAGCAGGATCAGGCGACGATGGCGCAGGAGCGAGGGCATGCGGAAGAACGCGGTGACCGGGACCGCATCAGCTTAGAGGGTGCGCTGCCGTTTGCGGCATGCGGCGGAGATGGCTGGCGTCGCGGAGCGCCAACAAGCCGAAACCGCCGGCAGGTGCACCGGCGATCGCATCAGGGAACGTCGCCGGTGTCGTCTTGCGGATGTGCCGCGAACACGCTGTGGGCGCGGAGGCCGCATCACCCAAGGGGCCTTGGCATCGCCGACGCCCCTCCTGCGGCTCGCTGCGCACCTTTGCGGCTGGCGCAGCGGGGTGCACGCCGGCCGATCGCCTCGGATCGGCCGGCGTGCGTTGGCTCAGAACTGGACCTGGGCGCGGACGTCCAGCGAGTTCGGCTTGACGTGCACGCCGGCGCGTTCGGCATCGGCGCGCACGTAGTTGACCTGGAACTTGAAGTGGCTGGTCAGGTACCAGTTGGCGCCGAAGGTCCAGTCGTGCTGGCGGCCGCCGAGCACCGTGCCGTCGTCCAGGTCCAGGCGGCTGTAGCGCGTCAGCAGCTCGACCGCGCCATAGGCGTTGGCCGGCTTGATGTTGCCGACGTTGCCGGCGCTGTACGGCCGCGATTCGCCGGTCAGCACGTAGCTGGCGAACACGTACTGGCCGTCGGCGGTGTAGTCGGGGCGGCCGTTGTCGCGGGTCACGTCGGCGCGCAGCGCCTCGCCCTGCATCGAGAACGGTCCCTTGATCCAGATCGCCTCCAGGCCGGTGCGGCGCACCTGGTCGACGTCGACCAGCGTGCCCGAATCGATGAGGCGCACGTCGGTCAGGCCGGCTTCCGGACGCGCACGGAAGCGCGCGCGCGGGCTGAAGCTCACGTCCAGGCCGTTGTGGTAGCCGCGCGGATTCTCCTGCGAGTACGCCAGGCCCAGGTGCAGCACATCGCCGTCGGCCTTGAACGGGGTCCACACGCCGCGCACCGCCTGGGTGGTACCGGGGTTGTCGCCCTGCAGGTCCTTGCCGCCGTAGGCGCCGGCCTGCAGCAGGTATTGCGGACGCTCGAAGGTCCACTCCACGCCGGTGCGACGGCCCTGGTAGATGGCCTGCACCGGCAGCGCCACTTCCATGAAGCTGTCTGCGCGCGAGCTGGTCACGCCTTCCAGGCCCACCGGCACCTTGATGTAGCCCAGGCGCACCTTGCCGTAGTCGGCGCCGAACAGGGCCTTGGTCTCGAAGCGGAAGAACACGTCCAGCCACAGCTTGGACTGGAAGTCGAAGTACACCATCGCGTCGTACACGCCCTTCTTCTTCAACGTGGCGCCGAACTCCTTGCGCCGGAACGCGTTGTCGTCCTCCAGGCGACCGTCGTCGTTGGAGAAGTTGTTCCAGTCGTAGGCGTAGTTGCCGGTCACGGCCAGTTCGGTGCCGTCGTTGAAGGCGACCTTGGTCGGCCAGTCGTCGAAACCGTTGGCGGCGACCGCGGGAGCGGCGGCGGTCAGGCCCAGCGCAGCGAAGAGGAGAGTGTGGCGCATGATGGAGTCGTCTCGGTAAGGAATGAAGGCGCGGCAGTCCCCGGCCGGGCTGGTGGTGCCATGGATGGCGCGGGCAGTGCGGTGGTGGACCGCACGCGAAAGGCGAGGCCGCTGCGATGCGGACACGGTGCCGGACGCGATGCCCCCTGCATGCAATAGCGGACGCGCCCGGCCGTTCTTTACGGCGATGTTGCAGTCCTGCGACGCCGTCTCCCCCTGAAGACGTGCGCTGCGATGGCGGCCACGCCGCCATCGGCCGCGAGGGGCGGCGTCTGCGTGCGGCGTTGCGTCAGCCCTTCCGTGAGCCTGCCGCGCCACTGTAACCGCGTCGACACGGCGCGGCGCCGGGCCTAGTACCAATAGGTTATCTGCTTAGACGCTGGCGACGCGTACAAAGGCAGCATTCCGCGACCCGCGTCGGGTGGGCGGACCGTCCCGGAGCGCCTTCGATGCATATCTCAACTTCCCCGGCCAGCCCTGCGCCGCGGCCGGTGCCGTTCTACCGGCATACCTACGTCCAGGTGCTGGTGGCCATCGTCATCGGTGCCGTGCTCGGCCATCTGGAGCCGCAGTTCGCCACGCAGCTCAAGCCGCTGGCCGATGCCTTCATCAAGCTGGTGAAGATGATCATCGCGCCGGTGATCTTCCTGACCATCGTCACCGGCATCGCCGGCATGACGCACCTGAAGACGGTGGGCCGGGTGTTCGGCAAGGCGATGGTGTACTTCCTGTTCTTCTCCACCCTGGCGCTGGTGGTGGGGATGATCGTCGCGCACGTGGTGCAGCCCGGCGCGGGCATGGACGTCAACCTGGCCAAGCTGGACCAGAGCAAGGTCGCCAGCTACGTGCAGAAGTCGCACGACCTGACCCTGGTCGGCTTCCTGATGGACATCATCCCCAATTCGCTGCTCGGCGCGTTCACCGGCGACCAGGTGGTCAACGGCAAGCTGGTCGGGACCAACGTGCTGCAGGTGCTGTTCGTCGCCGTGCTGTTCGGCGTGTCGCTGGCCATGGTCGGCGAGCGCGGCAAGCCGGTCCTGAACTTCCTGGAGGCCTTGATCGCGCCGGTGTTCAAGCTGGTGCACATCCTGATGAAGGCCGCGCCGATCGGCGCGCTGGGCGCGATCGCCTACACCATCGGCGAGCACGGCCTGCACTCGCTGGTGCAGTTGGCCTGGCTGGTCGGTTCGTTTTACGTCACCTCGCTGCTGTTCGTGGTGGTGATCCTCGGCGCCGTCGCCTATCTGTGCGGCTTCTCGATCTTCAAGCTGATCCGCTACCTCAAGACGGAACTGTTGCTGGTGCTGGGCACGTCCTCGTCCGAATCGGCGCTGCCGTCGCTGATGGAGAAGATGGAGCGCGCCGGGTGCGAGAAGTCGGTGGTCGGCCTGGTGGTGCCCACCGGTTACTCGTTCAACCTCGACGGCACCAACATCTACATGACGCTCGCGGCGCTGTTCATCGCGCAGGCCACCAACACCGAACTCACTCTGGGCCATCAGATCACGCTGCTGCTGGTGGCGATGCTCAGCTCCAAGGGCGCGGCCGGCGTGACCGGCGCCGGCTTCATCACCCTGGCGGCGACGCTGGCGGTGGTGCCGGAAGTGCCGGTGGCCGGCATGGCGTTGATCCTGGGCGTGGACCGCTTCATGAGCGAGTGCCGCTCGCTGACCAACTTCATGGGCAATGCGGTAGCCACCGTGGTGGTCTCGCGCTGGGAGAATGCGCTGGATCGCGACCGTCTGCGCCTGGCGCTGGATGGCGAGGCCGTGCCGCTGCCGGCGGTGGCGGCCGAACCGCTCGCCACGCGCTGATCCCTTGCACCACACGACGCGCCGGCCTTGCCGGCGCGTTGCTTTTTTCCTGCCCCCAAGGCCGTGGCGACAGCCGCCAGACAGGACCGCTCCTGCGGCTGGGGGTAGAATCCCGGGCCTCCGCGCCTTTCGACAAAAGAAGCCCTCGATGTCAAACGACGATTTCAAACAGGCCGCCCTCGACTATCACCGCCAACAGCCGCCGGGCAAGATCAAGGTCTCCGCGACCAAGCCCATGCTGACCCAGCGCGATCTCTCCCTGGCCTATTCGCCGGGCGTGGCCTTCGCCTGCGAGGCCATCGTCGCCGATCCGAAACAGGCCAGCGAACTGACCGCGCGCGGCAACCTGGTGGCGGTGATCAGCAACGGCACCGCGGTGCTGGGCCTGGGCAACATCGGCCCGCTGGCATCCAAGCCGGTGATGGAAGGCAAGGGCGTGCTGTTCCAGAAGTTCGCCGGCATCGACGTGTTCGACATCGAGATCAACGAGAACGACCCGGACAAGCTGGTCGACATCATCGCCAGCCTCGAGCCGACCTTCGGCGGCATCAACCTGGAAGACATCAAGGCGCCGGAGTGCTTCATCGTCGAGCGCAAGCTGCGCGAGCGCATGAACATCCCGGTGTTCCACGACGATCAGCACGGCACCGCGATCATCGTCGGCGCGGCCGTGCTCAACGCGCTGGTGGTCACCGGCAAGAAGATCGAAGAGGTCAAGCTGGCCACCACCGGCATGGGCGCGGCCGGCATCTCCTGCGTCAACATGCTGGTCTCGCTGGGCCTGAAGCCGGAGAACATCCTGGCCCTGGACCGCGACGGCGTGATCCACACCGGCCGCACCGATCTGGACCCGGACAAGGCGCGCTACGCCCGCGACACCGACAAGCGCACCCTGGCCGAGATCGTCGAGGGCGCGGACATCTTCCTCGGCCTGTCGGCCGCCGGCATCCTCAAGCCGGAGATGGTGGCGACGATGGCGCCGCAGCCGGTGATCTTCGCCTTGGCCAATCCGAATCCGGAGATCACGCCGGAGGCCGCCAAGGCGGTGCGTCCGGACGCGATCATCGGTACCGGCCGTTCGGACTATCCGAACCAGATCAACAACGTGCTGTGCTTCCCCTACCTGTTCCGTGGCGCCATCGACGTCGGCGCCACCGGCATCAACGAGGAAATGAAGATCGCCTGCGTCAAGGCGATCGCGGCGATGGCGCGGCGCGAGGCCTCCGACCTCGGCGCGGCCTACGGCGGCGAGACGCCGAGCTTCGGTCCCGACTACCTGATTCCGCGGCCGCTGGATCCGCGCCTGCTGGTCGAGCTGTCCTCGGCGGTGGCGCAGGCGGCGATGGATTCGGGCGTGGCCACGCGGCCGATCGCCGACATGGCCGCCTACCGCGACAAGCTCAGCCAGTTCGTCTACCGCACCAGCCTGATGATGAAGCCGGTGTACGACCGCGCCCGCGCCGACAAGCAGCGCGTGGTCTATGCCGAGGGCGAAGAGGAAGTGGTGCTGCGCGCGGTGCAGAGCGTGATCGACGAGGGCCTGGCGTTCCCGATCCTGATCGGCCGCCCGGACGTGATCGAGGCGCGCATCCAGCGCCTGGGCCTGCGCATCACCGCCGGCGTGGATTTCGAGATCACCAACATCCACGACGATCCGCGCTTCAACGACTACTGGCAGTACTACCATGCGCTCACCGAGCGCCGCGGCGTCACCGTCACCGCGGCCAAGGAACTGATGCGCTCGCGGCCGACGCTGATCGCCGCGGTGATGGTCGCGCGCGGCGAAGCCGATGCGCTGCTCACCGGCGTGGTCGGCCGCTTCCACAAGAAGCTCGGCTACGCGCGCAGCGTGATTCCGCTGGAGCCGCGGGTCAGTTCGACCTCGGCGATGACCGGTGTGATCAACCAGCAGGGCGCGTTCTTCTTCGTCGACACCCACGTGCAGGAAGATCCCAGCGTGGAGCAGATCGTCGAAGCCACGCTGCAGGCCGCCTATCGCCTGAAGCTGTTCGGCATCGAGCCGAACATCGCGCTGCTGTCGCATTCCAACTTCGGCAGCCACGATTCGCGCGACGCGCTGAAGATGCGCCAGGTGCGCGAGGCGCTGCTCAAGCGCAAGCCCGAGCTCAACATCGACGGCGAGATGCAGGGCGATACCGCGTGGGACGAGGCGCTGCGCAAGCAGATCATGCCCAACAGCACGCTGAAGGGCCGCGCCAACCTGTTCGTGCTGCCGAACCTGGAAGCGGCCAACATCGCCTACAACCTGGTGCGCGTGTTCACCGACGGCGTGGCGATCGGCCCGATCCTGATGGGTATTTCCAAGGCGGTGCACATCCTCACCACCAGCGCCACTTCGCGCCGGGTGATGAACATGACCGCGATCGCCGCGGTCGACGCGCAGATCCGCAAGCAGCTCGAAGCGGAAAAATAAGCCGCCACGCGGCTTCCAGCCCGCACCGGCCCGCATGACTGCGGTGCCGGTGCGGCTGCATGTGCTCAAGCGGCGCTTCGGGCGTGCGCACATGGCACGGCTGGCAGCACGGCTGCCACCCTCATGTCTTCAGGAGATCCGCTCGCGCGCTGCGCGCGCCTCACGTGCGAGTCGTGCACGAGGGCGTGCCTGAGTGCGCGATGTCGCCGCAGACGGAATGAGTGGCAGGGGAGGCGGCCGCGGTGCGCCAGGAGCAGTGAGGGAGTGGCGCTGAAGCGGCAAGAGTGCCGCAACCGCTGCGCCGGATTGCGGCGAGATCAGCGACAGGGCGGGGCTGGAAGCGGTTTCATATCGGGGCGACAGCGAATGTCGCAGTGCGAGTCGCGTCTTCACGCGCAGCCGGCACCTGGGCTGCGCGGGGTCGAGCCGGGCACGGGGACGGCGCCAGTGGCGCCGCGCCGCGCTCAGGCCATGCGCTTGCCTACCGGCAACGGCAGGCTGTCGCTGTCGGTCTGGTTCAGCTTGGACGGCTTGCCGGTCAGCAGCACATACGCATCGACGCCGGTAAGTTCGGCGATCTTCAGCAAATGCCGGGCATTGGGGACCGAACGGTTGTTCTCCCAATGACCCAGGGTGCTATGCGCTACGCCCAGCAAGGCGGCAAGCTCGCGCAGTGTGAAACCGGCATTTCGCCGCGCCTGCATCAAACGCACACCTATATCCACGAGACACCTCATAGCGGCATGTCGGCGCCGCGTGATGCCAGCATAGTGGCGCGTTGGTTCCGTATCAAGCGAACCGGAAAGGCGCGTGAAAGGACCGCCTGGGGCCGCCGCCGCGCACCGCGCCCGTGGCGGGACGGGCTGCTAGAATCGCCTGTCCCTTTCTGCCGTGTCCCCACCGCCATGAGCCATACCGCCACCGCGCCCGCCAATGCCCAGACGCGCTACGAGGTGCGCCGCGCCGACCTGCCGCTGAGCTGCCCGACCCCGGAAATGGCGCTGTGGAACTCGCATCCGCGGGTCTACCTGCCGATCGAGGACGAGCCGGGCCTGGAAGCCAAGTGCCCGTACTGCGGCGCGGTCTTCGTGCTGGTCGACTGATCCGGATTCGATGCACCGCCTGACCGTGGTGCAGCTGCTGCCGGCGCTGGAGTCCGGCGGCGTCGAGCGGTCCACCCTGGAAATCGCCCAGGCCCTGGTCGAGGCCGGGCATCGCGCCGTGGTCGTGTCG
>NZ_AQOJ01000876.1:0-1511 GCF_000364685.1 Xanthomonas sp. SHU 166 | reverse complement strand
CGGTGCTGTCCACGCCGCTGGCGCTGGCCACCGCGGTGCCGGAACTCTGGAAGCGCGCGCTGGTGTCGCCGGCCGCGGTGGCCACCGCGTCCAGCTGCGCCTTGTTCACCGCATCGGTGGCGTTGACCGCGGCACCGACGTTGGTGATGCGGCGCGTGGCCGGCGCGGTGACGCCGTTGCCGCCGCCCACCGACACCACGTTGGCTTCGCTGGTGCGCGCGCCCGAGCCCAGGGCGACGCTGCCGGCGCCGCTGGCCGAGGCGTTGATGCCCAGCGCCGTGGCATTGGTACCGCCGTAGGCGAAGGCGTTCTGCCCGATCGCGGTGCCGCCTTGCGCCGTAGCCCAGGCGAACTGGCCGACCGAGGTGGTCTGCGCCGCAGTGGCCCAGGCCGAGGCGCCGAGTGCGGTCGCATCCTCGCCGGTGGCGCGGGCGCTGTAACCCAGCGCCGCGGCATAGGCGCCGGAGGCGGTGCTGCCCCAGCCCAGCGCCGAGGCGTAGTTGCCCGCCGCCGCCGCGCCGTAACCGAACGCGCTGGTGCGAGTGCCGCTGGCGGCGCTGAAGGCGCCGACCGCGGTGCTGTAGTCGCTACCGGCGTTGGCCTTGTAGCCGTCGGCCGTAGCCTGCAGGCCGCTGGCGACGGCACCGGCGCCACTGGCGCTGCTGAACGTGCCGCTGGCCTGCGCACCCGCGCCCAGCGCGGTGGCGCCGGCGGCACTGGCGGTGGTGGTGCCGTCGAGCAGCACGTTGCCGGACGCGTCGGTGTAGTACAGCGAGCCGCCGATCGCGGTGCTGGATTCGCCGGTGGCGGTGGCGTTGTAGCCGGACGCGGTGGCGTAGCGGGCACCCGCCAGCGCGCCGCTGCCGAACGCCGAGGCACCGGTGCCGTAGGCGTTGCTGGCTTCGCCGGCGGCGGTGGCGTAATTGCCCTCCACGTAGCTGCCGACATCGTCGGCCGGGTCGCTGCCGCCGCTGGCCTTGAACTGCTTGCCGGTGGCGTCGGCGGACTGCTTCACCTCGTTCAGTTGCGCGACGTTGACCGCATCGGTGGCCTCGGTACCGGCGGCGACGCTAGTGATCTGCCGCTCCTTGCCGGCGCTGCCCACCGAGACGGTGTTGTCGCGCGCCGCCTCCGAGTTCGCACCCAGGGCCACGCTGTTGACGCCGGACGCGTAGGCGCCGTAGCCGAACGCACTGGCGCTGTCGGCGCTGGCGTAGCTGAGGCTGCCGAGCGCGCTGCTGAAGTCAGCGGTGGCGCCGGCACCAGCGCCGAACGCGGCGCTGTTGGCACCCGAGGCCTCGGCCGGGATCAGGCCGAAGAACGAAGTACCGCCGACCGCCACGCTCTCCTCGCCGGAGGCCACGCTGTACTCGCCCACCGCCACGCTGCTGCTGCCGGACGCGGTGGAGGACACGCCGATCGCAGTGCCGTAGCTGCCCGAAGCGAGCGCACCATAGCCCAGCGCCGAGGACAGATAGCCCGTGGCCTCGCTGTAGCCGCCCAGCGCGGTG
>NZ_AQOJ01000875.1:0-429 GCF_000364685.1 Xanthomonas sp. SHU 166 | reverse complement strand
GCAGCGCTGCGGAAGCCGGTGGCCGTGGCCTGGTTGTCCGAGGCCACCGCTTCGTTGCCGGTGGCGGTAGCATAGGTGCCGCTGGCCTGCGCGCCGGCGCCGCTGGCGGTGGCGCCGATCTCGCTGGCCTGGGCGTTGCTGCCGATGGCGATGCTGTTCTCGCCCGACGCCTGGCTGGCGTTGCCCAGCGCGACCGCATCGACCCCGCTGGAGACGGCGTTGAAACCGATCGCGGTCGCCCCGGCGGCCACGGCATTGGCGCCGCCACCGAGCGCAGTGGCGCCGTCGGCGGTGGCGTTGGCGGCCTCGCCGGCCGCCAGCGCATTGTCGCCGTCGACCAGGGCGCCGGCATCGCTGTCGGCGCTGCCGCTGGCCTGGAAATACTTGCTGGTCGCTGCCGCGGCCTGCTTCACCGCATCCAGTTGGGCG
>NZ_AQOJ01000874.1:0-1713 GCF_000364685.1 Xanthomonas sp. SHU 166 | reverse complement strand
CGCCGGCGGCGGTGGCCTGCTGGCCCTGCGCCAGCGCGGTGCCGTCGCCGCTGCCGGCGAACAGCCGCGCGGTGCCGTCGGCCACCTGCTTGACCGCGTCGAGCTGGTCCAGGTTCACCGCATCGGTGCCTTCGGTGCCGGCGGCGACGTTGGCGATCTGCCGCTCCTTGCCGGCACTGCCCACCGACACCGTGTCGGCGCGATCGGCGACCGATCCCTTGCCGAGCGCGACGCTGCCGCTGGCCGCGGCCTTGGCGCCATAGCCCAGCGCGGTGGAATCGTCGGCCTGCGCCCACGACGCGGCGCCGAACGCGGCGCTGGACGCGCCATCGGCCGAACTGAGCCAGCCGACCGAGGTGGAGAACGCACCGTTGGCCCAGGCGCCGGCGCCGAATGCGCTGCCGCCCTCGCCCTGCGCCTCGGTGGTGAACAGGCCGAGCACGCTGCCGCCGACCGCGGTGCTGGACGCCCCGCTGGCCAGACTCGAATAGCCCAGCGCCACGGCATTGCCGCCGCTGGCGTTGGCGCCGTAGCCGACCGCGGAAGCGAAATCGCCGCCGGCCTGGCTGAAGCCGCCGTTGGCGGTCGCGGCCAGCCCGGTGGCGGCAGCGGAGAAACCGGTAGCGGTGCTCTGCAGGCCGTCGGCGCGTGCCGCCGTGCCCAGTGCGGTGGAGAACGCGCCATTGGCCTGCGCGCCGGCGCCGAACGCGCTGGCGCCCTGCTCGGCCGCGGTGGTGGTGCCTTCCAGCAACACCTCGCCGTTCTCGTCGACGATCGACAACGCGCCGCCGACCGCCGTTGCCGAGGCGCCGACGGCGGTGGCGTTGCTGCCGACCGCGGTGGCGTTGCCGCCGAGCGTGGTGGCGCCGCTGCCCAGTGCGCTGGCACCGTTGCCGATGGCATTGGCGCCTTCGCCGGCGGCGATCGCATTGGCGCCCTCGACGTAGGCGCCGGCATCGCTGGCGTCGCTGCCGCTGGACTGGAAATACTTGGCGGTGGTGTCGGCGGTCTGCCTGACCGCGTCGAGCTGGGCCACGTTGACCGCATCGGTGGCCTCGGTGCCGGCGGCCACGTTGGTGATCTGCCGCTCCTGCCCGGCGCTGCCCACCGACACGCTGTAGGCACGGTCGGCGACCGCCCCGGCACCCAGCGCCACCGCATTGGCGGCGGTGGCCTCGCTGCCGGCACCGATGCTGATCGCGCTTTCCGCGTCGGCCACGGTGTTGGTGCCGATGGCGATGGTGTTGACCTGGTTGCCCAGCGCCTGGAAGCCCATCGCTACGCTGTAGTTGCCGTAGCCGAACGCGCCGCGACCGACCGCGGTGGCGCTCAGCCCCGGCGCCCAGCTGTTGAAGCCGATCGAGGTGGCGCCGCTGCCGCTGGCCCACGCCCCGGTACCGAACGCCGAGGCATTGGTGCCGGTGGCCCAGGCCGAGGTCCCGAACGCCGACGCGCCATCGGCCGTCGCCCAGGCGTAGGCGCCGACCGCACTGGCGTCCTCGCCGCTGGCCCAGGCGTTGTCGCCCTGCGCGAGGCTGTAGTTGCCGGTCGCACGCGCCTTGTAGCCGCCGGCGGTGCTGTGGTCGCCGGTGGCCTGCGCACCGTAGCCGGTGGCGGTGGCGACGCTGCCCGTCGCCTGCGCGCCCGCGCCGAGCGCGGTGGCGTTCTCGCCGGCATTGGCACCGACCAGCACCGGCTTGCCGTCGGCATCGA
>NZ_AQOJ01000873.1:0-4301 GCF_000364685.1 Xanthomonas sp. SHU 166 | reverse complement strand
GGCCGTCCGGCAGCCGCGGCGACGGCAGCCAGGTCGCGCGCCGCGTGCTGCGCACCGAGACCCGTCCGTCGTACCTGAGCCGGCGCATCGCCAACCGGCCGCTGCCGGTGACCCGCGAGGGCGCGCGCATGGGCCTGCACGCCAAGTCGCTGGTGGTGGACCGCCGCGTCGGCGTGATCGGCACCCACAACTTCGACCCGCGCAGCGAGACCTACAACACCGAGGGCGCGGTGATCGTCGACGATCCGGCGTTCGCGCAGGCGCTGGCGGCCAGCATCGGCCGCGACATCGAGCCGGAGAACTCCTGGGTGGTGGCGCCGCGGGTCAAGCCGCCGGTGCTGTCGGGCCTGAACTACAGCATGGGCAAGGTTTCCGAGGCGCTGCCGGTGCTGGACTTCTGGCCCTGGCGCTACGCCACCGACTACGAATTCCAGCCCGGCCCCGACTGCCCGGCGCCGCTGACCCGGCGCGACCCCGGCTTCCACCGCTGCTACAACGCAGTGGGCGACTTCCCGGAGGTCAACGTCGGCCCCAAGTGGCTGCTGGTGCGGATGTTGACCGCGTTCGGCTCGGGGCTGGTGCCGATTCTTTGAGGGGCGGGGATTCGGGATTGGGGATTGGGGATGAGCAGCCATTCGGCTGCTGAAAAGCGGGGAGCCGTGAAAGCGGGTTCCTGCGACCGGATGCCCCGTGCAGGCGCGATAATGTCCGCGCAGGGGATGCCGCTCTTGCCAATCCCCAATCCCGAATCCCCAATCCCGGCCCCCCAATGCCCTTTCGCGAACCTGCCGATCTCGCCGTCCTCAACGCCGATTGCCGCGACACCCTGATCGCGCACCTGGGCATCGTCTTCACCGAGGCCGGGCCGGACTGGCTGCGGGCGACGATGCCGGTGGACGCGCGCACGCGGCAGCCGTACGGGCTGCTGCACGGTGGCGCATCGGTGGTGCTGGCCGAGACCCTGGGCAGCACCGCCGGCAACCTGTGCGTGGAGCCGGGGCGGATCTGCGTGGGCCTGGAAATCAACGCCAACCACCTGCGCGCCGCGCGCAGCGGCGTGGTCACCGGCACCGCGCGGCCGCTGCACGTGGGCCGGACCACGCAGGTGTGGGAGATCCACATCGAGGACGCGGCCGGCAAGCCGGTGTGCGTGTCGCGGCTGACCCTGGCGGTGGTCGACCGCGGCTGAGCCCGGTCCCGGGCTGAACCCTGCCTCGGCGGTCACGGGCGACGTGTCTGCGGCCGCGTCTTCGGGGTGACACAATTGTCCGCTAGGCCCCCGCTTCCGGTACCCTTGTTCGAATGAGCGAGTTCTCCCCACCCGCCATGCGCCAATACGGTGGGGCGCTGCGCTGGGTTCGTTACGGCTACCGCGTGCCGCTGCTGGCGTTGCACGTGCTGTTGTCGCTGCCGTTCCTGCTGGTGTGCATGGCGCTGTCGCCCGGCCGCGCCGGCACCGAGTCCTTCGGCGACCGCATGGTCTGCTGGTGGTCGACCTGGCTGCTGCGCATCTTCGGCCTGCGCGTGCGCCGCATCGGCGCGCCGCTGCCCAATCCGGTGCTGTTCGTCGCCAACCATGTCAGCTGGATCGACATCGTGATGCTGCACAGCCAGCGCATGATGGGCTTCGTCGCCAAGCGCGAGATCGCCGGCTGGCCGCTGGTCGGCTGGCTGGCCGCGCGCGGGCAGACCATCTTCCACCAGCGCGGCAGCACCGAGTCGTTGGGCGGGGTGTTGCAGGCGATGCTGGAGCGGCTGCGCTCCGGCTGCTCGGTCGGCGTGTTCCCGGAAGGGCGCACCCGCGGCGGCCAGGACGTGGGGCCGTTCCATGCGCGCATCTTCCAGGCCGCGGTCGAGGCCGAGGTGGCGGTGCAGCCGGTGGCGCTGCGCTACGGTGCCGGCGGCTCGGCGCAGCAGATCGTCGCGTTCGGGCCGCACGAGAGTTTCTTCGCCAACTTCCTGCGTCTGCTCGGCGAGCCGGGGCGGGTGGCCGAGGTGCATTTCCTGGAGCCGATCCGGCTGCAGGACGTGGAAGGGCGCCGTCGCATCGCCGAGATCTCGCGTGCGCGCATCGTCACGGCGATGGCACAACCCTGAACACCGGGACACCGACCACGCCGCGCCTGACCGATTACTCCAGTCGACGGGTGCAAGCTCGCTGCCCATGAACGCAACCGATTACTCCCCCCCACGCTGGCTGCGCAACCCGCACGTCCAATCGGTACTGGGTTCCAGCCTGCTGCGCGTGCGCCGTGGCGAACAACTGCTCGCCGCCAGCGGCGCCACCACCACCTCGCACATCCTCGACGGCGGCGACGGCGTGCGCCTGCAGGGCTGGCTCAGCGTGCCGGCCGGCGAAGCGCCGCGCGGCACCGTGCTGCTGCTGCACGGCTGGGAAGGCAGCGCCGACTCCAGCTACATGCGCCTGACCGCGGCGAAGATGCTGGCGCTGGGCTACCAGGTGTTCCGGCTCAACTTCCGCGACCACGGCGGCACCCACCACCTCAACGTGGACCTGTTCCACTCCGAGCGGCTGGATGAAGTGGTCAACGCCGCCTGCGACCTGTGGCGGCGCTTCCCGGCGCCGACCCTGCTCGCCGCCGGCTACTCGCTGGGCGGCAATTTCGCCCTGCGCCTGGCGCTGCGCGCGCCGGCGGCGGGGCTGCCGCTGCAGCGCGTGGCCGCGGTGTGCCCGTTGCTGGACCCGGCCACCACCATGCAGCGGATCGAGAACGGCCCGCAGTTCTACGACTGGTATTTCCGCCGCAAGTGGCGCGAGTCGCTGCTGCGCAAGCGCGAACTGTTCCCCGACCGCCACGGCTACGACGACGCCACCCTGGCGCTGGACATGCGCGGGCTGATGGCCTGGCTGGCCGAGCGCCACGCCGGCTTCGCCAGCCTGGACGCCTACTTCGACAGCTACTGCATCGCCGGCGAGCGCCTGCTCGGCCTGAGTGTGCCGGCCGACATCCTGATGGCCGAGGACGATCCGGTGATTCCGCTGGACGACTTCCGCAGCTGGCGCCTGCCCGACCTCGCGCGGCTGGAGATCGCCCGCTGGGGTGGCCATTGCGGCTTCATCGAGAACGCGCGCGGCGACGGCTTCGCCGAACGCTGGGTGGCCGAACGGCTGACCGAGGGGCTGGTGGAGGCCTAAGCCGCGTTGCGCGCAGGCCGGCGGGCGACCTCGCCCGCGCCCGCGTGCGGCAGGCGGTCGGCAAGGAGGGCGCACCGGGATTCCCGGGTGCGGCACGCGTCGACGCTCCTTCCGCCGTTCCCGCACCATCACCGCCGTCACCACGTAGCGCTGTCCGGCGCACCGAGTCATCTGCGCAGCCCGGCATGTTCGGCGCGCCTCGCCGCCGCGTGGCCTCAGTCCCCCGCAGCGTCGGCGGCACGGCCGCTCCCAGCGAGGCCCGATGCGCCCGGTGTGCACGCCGCGCGGACGCAGGCGCCACCGCGGGGCGGCCCGATGCTCCCGCTACAATGCGGGTTTGCCCCGAAGCCGGACCCACATGCACCAGCCCATTCTCGACGCCCTGCGCCGCCAGGACACCGCCGACGCGCTGCGTCTCGCCCAGACCTGGGCCGCCGAGGCCGCCGACGACCCGCAGGCCTTCCGCTGGCTGGCGCTGGCGCAGCAGCAGCACGGCGAGACCGCCACGGCCCTGGACAGCATCGGCCGTGCGATCGCGCTGGCGCCGGAAGACGCCAGCCTGCACCTGCTGCACGCCGGCATGCTGGTCAGCGCCAACGACCTGGCCCAGGCCGAGGACGCACTGGCGCAGACCGCGGCGCTGGATCCCAACGAATTCCTCGCCTACGTGATGCGCGCGCATCTGGCGCTGGGCCGCGGCGACCTGGACGAAGTGGAGCGGCTCAGCCGCACCGCCGCGCGCCTGCAGCCGGAACATCCGCAACTGCTCGGCGTGGACGGCATGCTGGCGCTGCGCCGCGGCGACGCCGACCGCGCGCTGGCGCTGCTCGCGCGCGCCAGCAACGCGCTGCCGGACGATCCGCGCCTGCTCTACGCGCTGGGTTTCGCCTACCTGGACAAGCAGCACTTCGCCTTCGCCGAGACCGCGTTCCGCCGCGTCGCCGCGTTCACCCCGGGCACCAGCGCGGCGATGATGGCGCTGGTCGCGCAGTTGGCCTACCGCCAGGGCCGCCTGGACGACGCCATCACCGCGCTGGAGACGGTGCTGGCCGATCCGTCCGGCGATACCGCCAACATGCGCCGGCTGGCCGGCGAGTACGCCCTGCAGGCCGATCGTCCGGCCGAGGCGCTGGAACACCTGCGC
>NZ_AQOJ01000872.1:0-1570 GCF_000364685.1 Xanthomonas sp. SHU 166 | reverse complement strand
CGGCCGCGGCGCCTTCGCCCGCCTCCCCGAAGCCGGGGCCGGCACCGGCGGCGCCCCCGGCCGCGCCGCCATCGACCATCGCCCTGGCCCAGATCGACATCGCCGACGAAGTCGGCACCCTGCTCGCCCACGTCGCCCGCGTGGCGCGCAGCATTCGCCGCTACAGCGCCTACAGCCGCGGCCACAACGGCCCGGAGCCTGCCAGCGCGCGCTACGACCTGCACTGGCTCTCCGACTGCCTGCACAACCTGGACCAGGTCGGCCACGCCCTGGCGCGCAACAACATGGAAACCCTCACCGCCGCCTGCACCGAACTGCTGACCATGTACGAGCAGTACCTGCGCGACGGTTCCGGCTACAACAGCCGCGACACCTTCCAGCGGCTCAGCACGCAGGTGCCGCTGGCCGAAGTCACCGATGCGATCCGTTCCATCGCGGCCAAGGCCTCGCTGGCGCGACAGGCGCAGGCCGCCCACGAAGAGGCCGCGCATGCGCACGAACGCGTCGCCGACAGCCGCCAGGCCGACGCACTGTCGATGCTGTAACCGCGGCGTCCGCGCCGGCCACCGGCCGCGGCCTGCGTTGACCCGGCCTCCCGCCCGTGCTGTGATGCCTGCCGGTCAGGGCGGAGCGGGATCATGGCAGACAGCAAGGCGGCCTTCGAGAAAGCGGTCCAGGACATCAAGCAGCGGGCCGAGCGCCCCGACAACGACACCCTGTTGCGGCTGTACGCGCTGTACAAGCAAGGCTCGGAGGGCGACGTCAGCGGCGCCAAGCCGGGCTTCTTCGACTTCGTCGGCACCGCCAAGTACGAGGCCTGGGCCAAGCTCAAGGGCGTGCCGCAGGCGGAAGCGCAGAAGAAATACGTGGACCTGGTGAAGAAGCTGCTGGCCTGATGGCCCGCGACACTCGGCGGCGCATCCTCGAGACCGCCCTGGCGATGTTCAACGCGCAGGGCGAGCCGCACGTCACCACCAACCACATCGCCGACGAGCTGGAGATCAGCCCCGGCAACCTGTACTACCACTTCCGCAACAAGGACGACATCATCGAGCACCTGTTCGCGCGCTACGAGGAGCGCATGGACACGGCGCTGGCGCTGCCGAGCGCGCGCCTGCCGGGGCTGGAGGATATCTGGCTGCAGTTGCACCTGGTGTTCGAGTGCATCTGGGACTACCGCTTCCTGTACCGCGACCTGGTCGAGATCCTCAGCCGCAGCCGGCGCCTGCGCCTGCGCTTCGCGCGCATCCTGCGCCGTGCCGACGCCAGCGTGCAGGCGGTGTTCGAGGGACTGGCGCAGACCGGCGCGATGCGCGCCAGCGCCCAGGAACGCGGCGGCGTGGCCACCAACGTGCTGGTGGTGGCCACGTTCTGGCTCAACTACGCGGCCGCGCGCGGCGAAAAGGACGAGCGAGTGGCGATCCGCCACGGCATCGTGCAGGTGATGCAACTGGTCGCGCCGTTCCTGCGCGACGCCGAACGCGCGCACCTGACCGCGTTGATGGACGCCTATCTGGATTGAAGCGCCCTGCCCTGCGCGCAAGCACAGGCGGGGCGGTGCCGCTCAGTC
>NZ_AQOJ01000871.1:0-511 GCF_000364685.1 Xanthomonas sp. SHU 166 | reverse complement strand
CTGGCCCGTCGAGCCGGTAGACCTTGCAGACCAGGCCCGGCGGGGTGCGGTAGGTGCGAAAGCCGATGGCCTCGTAGTACGCCTGCCCGAGCGCATTGTCGGCGGCGATGCTGGCGTCGATCTGCGCCAGCCCGGCGCTGCGCGCGGCCGCACAGGTGGCCCGGAACAGCGCGCTGCCGACCCCACGGCGCGCCGCGCGCGGGTCGACGTGGGTGCCGATGATGCCCCAGCCCTCGGCCAAGTCGTAGGCATTGCCGGCACGCGCGATGCGCAGCGACTGGAAGCCGAGGACACGCCCGTCGGCGTCCTCGGCCAGCACGCACTGGAGACGATCGGGATGCTGCAGGTAGGTCGCGCGCACCGTCGCCAGATCGGTCGGCGCCTTGCGCAGGCCGGCCGCGAAGATCGCGTCCTGCACCGCGACCATCGCCTCGGCATCGTCAAGCGTGGCGGGCCGGATCTGCATGGTGCCGTCTCTCGTCAGGTCGTGGCCGGCGAGTATGCCCGAGCG
>NZ_AQOJ01000870.1:0-3420 GCF_000364685.1 Xanthomonas sp. SHU 166 | reverse complement strand
GCGCCTCGACCTCGGCGCTCAACGGCTGCACCTGACCACGCAGCGCCGCGGCGCCCTCGCGCACGCTACTCTCGGCCTCGTCGGCCAGTTGCGTGGCCAGCGCCTTGAGCGTGGCAGCGCCCTGCGCGGCATCGGCAGCGGCGGCCAGCGCGCGCTTGCGGGTCAGCGCGACCACGCCCAGCCCGGCCAGCCACAGGTGCCGCGGGTTCAGCCGGTCCGGCCGCAGCGCGGAAGTGGAACGCTTCTTGGTCGCCATCGCAGGATCTCCAGAGGGGGCCGGCAGTGGCCCCGATGCGCACCATGCTGGCGCCGGCCGCTTGAGCAAACACACTATCGGCGCCCTACCCTTGCCACGCGCCGGCAGCGGCGCCATGCTCGGCGCGGACGCCGTGGCCCGGCGCCGCACAGGGAGATCCACATGGCAGCAAAATCGGGCGCGTGGGCGCCGTTTCCGTACGACGCCAAGGCCTACGCCTACGCCGGCGAGGCGCTGAAGAAAGCGTGGCCCAAGCTGCACGCTGGCGACCGCGAACCCTATCCGGACCCGGCACGCGCGCAGGCCCTGCTCGACGCAGCCGGCAAGGCCGGCAAGGGCCACGACGCGCAGACCCTGTCGGCCGCGCTGATCGAGGCCTGGCGGGCGTTCCACCAAGGGCAGTTCCAGCAGGCCTACGAGGCCGGCAAGGCGCTGGGCGTGTTCGGCGCCTCGGTCGCGGTCAAGGCGATCGGCATCCACGCCGGCTATCTGGTCGAGGACGAAAAAGAGCAGTTGCAGCGGCTGCAGCAGGCCGCGGTGCTGGCCGAGGCGGCGATCGCCGCGCTGCCGGACGAGGCCAACAGCCACTACCGCCACGCCTTCGCGCTGGGCCGCTACAGCCAGGGCCTGAGCATCGTCAAGGCGCTCAAGCAGGGCATCGCCAGCAAGGTGCGCGCCTCGCTGGAAGCGGCCCTGGAGCTGGAGCCCAAGCATGCCGAGGCGCACATGGCGCTGGCCCTGTACCACGCCGAGATCATCGGCAAGGTCGGCGCGATGATCGGCGGCCTGACCTACGGGGCGAAGGCGGCCACCGCCGAACAGCATATCCAGCAGGCGCTGAAGCTGGTGCCGGACGCGCCGATCGCCCACGTCGAACACGCCAACGTGCTGCTGTTGCTGTACGGCGACAAGCGCGAGGAAGACGCCGCCGCGGCGTTCGAGAAGGCCGCCAAGCTCAAGCCGCGCGATGCGATGGAAGCGCTGGACGCAGCGTTTGCTCGCGATCAGTTGGAGTAGACGCCGGCGCAAGTTGAGCGTATCGCGATGTTTTCTCGTAGGGGCGGCTTCAGCCGCTGCTACGACGCATCGCATACCCTTGATTGGACACTCCGCGAGGCGACCGGCGTGATCGGCGGCAGGAGGCCAATCACCCCCTTCCCGCATCCACCCCGCCCAGCCGCCGCGACGCCGCATCGCGACCTCGCAGCGGCAGCCGCATCAGCCTGCCGGTGGCAGCGCATAGGCGATCACGTAGTCGCCGCGCTTGGTCTCCATGAAGTGATGGCCGGCGGCGACGATGACCAGGTACTCGCGCCCGTCGACCGCGTATACCATCGGCGTGGCCTGGCCCCCGGCCGGCAGCTTGGCCTGCCACAGGGTCTTGCCGCTGGCCAGGTCGATCGCGCGGATCAGGTCGTCGGTCGCCGCAGCGATGAAGATCAGCCCGCTGGCGCTGACCACGGCGCCGCCGTTGTTGGGCGTGCCGATCTCGATCGGCAAGCCGGAGTGGATGCCGAACGGGCCATTGCCGCGCGCGCTGCCGAACGGACGGTCCCATAGCGTTTTGCCACTGGCCAGGTCGATCGCACGGATGCCGCCGTAGGGCGGCTGCTTGCACAGCAGCCCGGTGAACGGCAGGCGCCAGCCGGCGTTGACGTTGATCGCGTACGGCGTGCCGGCCTGCGGATCGCCGGCGCCCTCGGCGCCGCCGCTGTCGCCGCGCACCTGGTCGCGCGGCGCCCAGCCCATCTTGTCGGCCTTGGCCCGCGGCACCAGCAGGTTGTAGTTGGGCATGTCGTTGTAGTTGGCGACGATCACACGCCGCCGCGGATCCACCGCCACGCTGCCCCAGTCCGAGCCGCCGTTGTAGCCGGGGTACTCGATCGAATGGCGGTCGGCTTCCGGCGGCGTGTAGATGCCCTTGTAGCTGGCGCTGCGGAACTGGATGCGGCACACCAGTTGGTCGATCGGGGTCATGCCCCACATGTCGCGCTCGGTCAGGTCGCGCTTGCGCAGCGAGTGGTACAGCGAGAACGGCTGGGTCCTGGCGCGGCGCTGCGGCTCCACACCGCCGCCCGGCACCGCGCGTTCCTCGACCCCGACCAGCGGCTTACCGGTGCGCCGGTCGAGCACGTACAGCTCGCCCTGCTTGCTCGGCAGCAGCACCGCCGGCACGGTGGTGCCGTCGTGCGGGAAATCCAGCAACGTCGGTTGCGAACCCAGGTCGTAGTCCCACACGTCGATGTGGGTGGTCTGGAAATTCCACACCGGCTTGCCGGTGGTGACGTCCAGCGCGACCAGCGAGGTCGCATAGCGGTCTTCCTGCGGAGTGCGCGAACTGCTCCAGTAGTCGGCCGAGGAATTGCCCATCGGCAGGTAGACGTAGCCGAGCTGTTCGTCGCCGGCCGCGCTGGTCCACATGTTGGGCGTACCACGGGTCCAGGTCTGTCCCGGCGGCGGCGCGCCGGTCCAGTCCGGATGGGTCATGTCCCACGCCCAGCGCAGCGCGCCGGTGACCGCGTCGAAGCCCTGGATCACGCCCGACGGTTCATAGCGCTTCTGTCCGTCCAGCACCTGGTGGCCGGTGACGACGACCCCGCGCACGATGGTCGGCGGCGAATTGATCGAGACATAGCCGGGCGGCGTGGAGCCCATGCCGACGGTGATGTCGACCTGGCCATGCTGGCCGAAGTCCTCGCAGGGCTTGCCGTCGGCCGCATCGACCGCGATCAGGCGTCCGTCCAAAGTGCCTTCGATGATGCGCTGGCGGCAGGCCGTCGACGCCGTTGCCTGGGCGTCGGGCACCGCGTAATAGCTGACGCCGCGGCAGGCGGCGGTATACGGGATCGCCTTGTCGGCCACCTTGGGATCGTAGCGCCAGCGTTCGCGGCCGCTGCGCGCGTCCAGCGCGATCAGCTGGTTGCGTGCGCTGCACAGGTACAGGCTGTCGCCGATCTTCAGCGGCGTGGTCTCCGCGCCCCAGCGCTTGTCCGGCAGGTCGCCGGTGCGGAAGGTCCAGGCGGTACGCAACTGCGCCACGTTGTCCGGAGCGATCTGCCGCAGCGGCGTGTAGCGGCTGCCGGCGTTGTCGCGGCCGTAGGCGGCCCAGTCGGCATCGGCAGGCGTGTCGGCCGGCTGCGCGCCGGCGCGCGGGGTCGCCAGCG
>NZ_AQOJ01000869.1:0-2131 GCF_000364685.1 Xanthomonas sp. SHU 166 | reverse complement strand
CGCCAGCAGGCCGGCCAGCAGCACCGCCAGCCATAGCGCGGCGCCGGCCACCTCGCCGAGCAGGCGCGGCTGGTTGCCCAGCGCCAGCGCGAACAGGGCCACGATCAGCAGGGCGAACAGCGCCGGCTGCAGTGCGTCGCCGCGGCGCCGCCACAGCAGGCGCAGGTCGCGCAGCAGCAGCGCCCGGGTGGCCTGCCACAGCGAAGGAACGGGCGTGGCCAGGCTCATGCGGCGACTCCGCTCAAGGTCAGCATGCGGGTGCGCACGGGGGGGGCGGCATAGGCGCCATGGGTGGTGACCAGGGCCGCGCCGCCGCTGCGCAGGTGCGCGGCGATCATGCGGTTGACCAGGGTGATGCCGTCCAGGTCGAGGTTGGCGTAGGGCTCGTCGAGCAGCCACAGCGGCGCCGGCGACAGCCACATCCGCGCCAGCGCCAGGCGCTTCTTCTGCCCGGCCGACAGCTGCCTTACCAGGGTGTCCTCGTAGCCGGCCAGGCCGACGATGGCCAGCGCGCTGCCGGGCATCTGCTTGGCCCGGCGCCCCTGCAGGCCGCACAGGTAGTGCAGGTTCTCCAGGGTGCTCAGGTCGGCCTTCAGTGCGCCCAGGTGGCCCAGGTAGGCCATGAAGCGGGCGCGGTCGCCGCGCCGCACCGGGTGGCCGTCGATCTCGATGCGCCCGGCCTCGGCGCGCAGCAGGCCGACCAGCACCCGCAGCAGGGTGGTCTTGCCGGCGCCGTTGTCGCCCTGCACCAGCAGCGCCTCGCCGGCATCCAGGTGGAAGTCCAGCGGACCGAACACCGCGGCGTCGTCGCGGGCGAACGTGAGCCCGTGCGCGGCCAGTAGCGGTGGGGCGGTGTACAGCGGATCGGTCATCGGCGAAGGCCGCGGCGGATGGCGCGGCGGCGGGCGGCAAGGGAAGGCGCGCATTGTATCGGCATGCGGGCGTCCGGCGGATGCCGGCGGCGGCCACACGCGGCGATGCGCATGCGCTGCGTCAGTGGAGCGGCGGCGGTATGGCGCATCGCCGGCAAGCGGCTTTGCGTACACTCGGCGTTTTCCCGCTGCCCGCAGATCCCCCGCATGCATCCGCAGACCAAGCTGCCCAAGGTGGGCACCACCATCTTCACCGTGATGTCGCAACTGGCCGCCGAGCACGGCGCGGTCAACCTGGGCCAGGGCTTTCCCGATTTCCCGGTGCCGCCGCGGCTGATCGAGGCGCTGGACCGGGCGATGCGCGACGGCCACAACCAGTACCCGCCGATGACCGGCGTGCCGGCGCTGCGCCAGGCGATCGCCGAGAAGGCGCTGCGCTGCTATGGCGCCCAGGTCGATGCCGACACCGAGGTCACCGTCACCAGCGGCGCCACCGAGGCGCTGTTCAACGCCATCCACGCCGTGGTACGCCCGGGCGAGGAGGTGATCGTGCTGGACCCGGCCTACGACAGCTACGAGCCGGCGATCGACCTGGCCGGCGCGCGTGCGGTGCACGTGCCGCTGGACCCGCAGACGTTCGTGGTGGACTGGGAGCGCGTACGTGCGGCGATCACCCCGCGCACCCGCCTGCTGATGCTCAACAGCCCGCACAACCCGTCCGGGGCCATGTTCGGCGCCGACGACCTGCAGGCGGTGACCGAGCTGCTGCGCGGCAGCGACATCTTCCTGATCTCCGACGAGGTCTACGAGCACATCGTGTTCGACGGCCGCCGCCACGAGTCGGTGCTGCGCTGGCCGGAACTGCGCGAGCGCGCCTTCGTCGTCTCCAGCTTCGGCAAGACCTATCACTGCACCGGCTGGAAGATCGGCTACGCGATCGCGCCGCCGGCGCTCAGCGCCGAGTTCCGCAAGGTCCACCAGTACAACACCTTCGCCAGCTTCGGCCCGGCCCAGCACGCCTTCGCCGCGATGATCCGCGAGGAGCCCGAGCACGACGAACAGCTCGGCGCGTTCTACCAGGCCAAGCGCGATCGCTTCCGCGAACAATTGCTGGGCACCCGGCTGAAGCCGCTGCCGGTGCCGGGCGGCTACTTCCAGCTCGTGGACTATTCGGCGGTCAGCGACCTGCCCGATACCGAGTTCGTGAAGTGGCTGACCATCGAGAAGGGCTTGGCGGCGATCCCGCTGTCGCCGTTCTA
>NZ_AQOJ01000868.1:0-3727 GCF_000364685.1 Xanthomonas sp. SHU 166 | reverse complement strand
AGGCCCCGCCGCAGGGTCAGCGGCTGGCGCGGCTGTGCTTCGCCAAGAACGAGGCGACGCTGGATGCGGCGATCGAGCGCTTGCGCGCGCTGTAGCGCGCGTAAGCGCCGGGATTGGGGATTCGGGAATGGGGAATGGTGAAAACTCGCCGATGCGCTTAGCCTTTACCCATTCCCTATTCCCCTTTCCCGATTCCCTGCTATGAACGATCTGAGGATCTCGCTGGTCCAGGGCGATACCCGCTGGCACGATCCGGCCGGCAACCGCGCGCATTACGCCGAACTGCTGGCGCCGCTGGCCGGCGTCACCGACCTGGTGATCCTGCCGGAGACCTTCACCAGCGGCTTCTCCAACGATGCGCTGGCGCAGGCCGAGGACATGGACGGGCCGACCGTGGCGTGGATCCGCGAGAAGGCGGCACGGCTGGGCGCGGCGGTGACCGGCAGCGTGCAGTTGCGCGTGCCCGCCGCCGATGGCGAGGCCAAGGTGTTCAACCGCCTGCTGTGGGCCACGCCGGACGGCGCGTTGCAGCATTACGACAAGCGTCATCTGTTCCGCTACGGCAACGAACACCTGCGCTACGCCGCCGGGCACGAACGCCTGTGCGTGGAGTGGAAGGGCTGGCGGATCAATCCGCAGGTCTGCTACGACCTGCGCTTCCCGGTGTTCTGCCGCAACCGCTACGACGTCGAGCGCCCGGGCCAGCTGGATTTCGACCTGCAGCTGTTCGTCGCCAACTGGCCGTCGGCGCGCGCCTACGCCTGGCGTACGCTGCTGCGCGCGCGCGCGATCGAGAACCTGTGCTTCGTGGCCGCGGTCAACCGCGTCGGCGTGGACGGCAACGACCTGCACTATGCCGGCGACAGTGCGGTGATCGATTTCCTCGGCCAGCCGCAACTGGAGATCCGCGAGCGCGAACAGGTCGCCACCACCACGATCTCCGCCGCCGCACTGGCCGCGCACCGCGCGCGCTTCCCGGCCATGCTCGATGCGGATGCCTTCAGGCTGGACGACTAGCCTGCGGCTCCAGTGACGCCGGAAAGCTCATCGTGCTATTTCCGAAGACGCCTGTCGTAGGAGCCGCTTCAGCCGCGACGGGCTTTCCCGGTAACCCCTGTCGCGGCGGATTCCGAAAGCGCGGCAATAGCCCCTCCCGCAGCATGTTGCGGCAAGCGTGGCAGGTGCATTGTGGGAGGGACTTCAGTCCCGACGCATTACGCCATCAGAAAGTGCTTCGCACGTCGCCGCTGCATGCGCGTTGACGCCCACAATGCATCGAGGCAGTCAGGCCAAGCCGCCGCAGACGAGTGCTGGAGATGTTTGGCGCGGGCCTCGCCTCCTGCCTGTACGGGGCCGACCGCGCCCGCCGCGAGTGGAAATGCCTGCTGAACGCGCGCGCGATACCCCCGCAACCTTGTCGCGGCCGCGACAAACCCATTGCTACCCTCGCTCCTTGTCCACCCACCCGGAATGCCAACATGATCAAGTCGCTCTCTCTGCTCGCACTGCTGGGTGCGGCCGCGCTCGCGCCGCAGGCCCAGGCCGCCGGCAACATCGATTGCAAGCTGTCCTTCAACCTGTCCGGCTGGTCGGTGTTCTACAAGACCGCCAAGGGCACCGGCACCATCACCTGCAACGACGGCGCGGTGATCCCGGTCAAGATCAGCAGCAAGGGCGGTGGCCTGACGGTCGGCAAGTCGAAGATCGTCGGTGGCCGCGGCACCTTCACCGGCGCCTATAGCCTCAACGATCTGTTCGGCACCTATGCCGCCGCCGAAGCGCATGCCGGCGTGGTCAAGTCCAGCACCGCACAGGTCGTCACCAAGGGCGATATCTCGCTGGCCCTGGCCGGCACGGGCGAGGGCGTCGATCTGGGCGTCAACGTCGGCAACTTCGTGATCGAGCGCCGTAAGTAAGGCGCTGCGTTCCGCCCTGACGCTGCGTTGCAGCCAGGGCGGAGACGACGCAAAAAAATCCAGGCGCAGCGCGCCTGGATTTTTTGGGTCGAAGGTTTCTCTCGGCCACTTGGCCGGAAGCCCGCCGTGCGGCGGAGATGCGCTGCGACCCGGCAAACCGCGCCCTGCGCCAGGGCACGTTTCGCGCTGCCGCGCGCTTACTGCTGCGCGAACACCCAGGCCAACTGGCCGCGTACCGGCTCGGGCGTCGCCAGCGCCTGGCGGTACAGGGTCCGCGCCGTCCAGCAGGCGTCCTCGTCGCTGGCCTTGGCGATCTCCGGCAGCACCCGCATCAGGCGCTGCTGCTGGTCGGCGGGCAGCGACTTGACCAGGGTGCCCATCGCCGCCTGGATCTGCTCCTGGCTCACCGGCTGCGCCGGGGTCTTGTTCAACTCCGCGTCGGTGGCCTTCAGCGAGACCTCGAACCAGCGGTCGATCTGCGCCTGCGGCAGCGTTTCCAGGCCCGACAGCATCGCCGCGCTCAGTGCCTGCGCATCGTTGGGGTTGCCGCCGCGCGCCAGCACGGCGCACTGCGGTACGTCGACCTTGTCGCTGACCTGCGACAGGATCTGCAGGCGCTGTTCCAGCGTGGCGTGGTCCAGTCGCGCGATGCCGTTCTGCGCCAGTTGGAAGCCGGCCTGCTGCGCCTGCGGGCCGCTCTGCTTGAGCAACGCCACGTAGCGCGGGTCGTTGGCCAGCTTGCGCAGCATGCGGTCGAACGGCGCGTGCAGCGGCGAACTGGCCGGGTAGGGGTTCTGCGCTGCGGCGATCTCTTCCTGGGCCTTCTGCTGCGCCTTCTGGCAGGCGCCGAGGCTCAGTACGCCGGCGATCAGCAGCGGCAGGGCGATCTTCATCTTCCGTGTCATCGGGAATTCCTGGTCGGTGAGGGCGGCCACCCGCGGCGGCCGCCAGATGCGCCAGGATATCGGCTTCGTCCGCGCAGGGCGAACGGCGCGATGGCGGGTGGGCTGATGTCGCCACGTCCCTGTCGTTCGAGCCTGCGAGACGCGGTCGGGTGCCGCCTGGTCGGCGGCCACCGCGCACGGCAATCTCCATCGGGCGCCGGCGTTCCCGGCGCTTATCATCCGCGACTCCCTCCGCGCGCGAGATCGTCCGCATGACCTCCGGAATGCTTGTTGGCCTTCTCGCGCTGGGCGTCGGCGCGTCGTCTCCGGTCGTATCGCAGCAGGCAGGCGTCGTCGATGCGGTCATCCAGCAGCTTGATCTGACCTCGTTCCCCAACTCGGTCGGCCCCCGCCGTCTGCCGGGGAAGACGACGTTCGCGGACTATGGTTTCGTGGATGTCACCAAAACCGCCCATGGCGCGCGCCTGCTCGAGGCCGACAAGGGCTGGATGATGCGCTTCGAGGTGCTGTCGGCCGATGCCACGTCCGTACGTCTGTGCTTCCATGACACGGGATTGGCCAGGCCCGGCGCGACACAGGCCCCCAGCTACGACGCAACCTCGGCGCTGCTCGTCTCCACAGCGTCTCAGGGCAAGTGGACCGCCAGGCAGATCCCGGCGGGGTTTGCGGACTGCAAGAACGCGCCTGCCGGCGCGTGAGTGCACGGGCGGCCGCGCTGCGGGCCGTCGCATCACCTGGGTGAGGGGGCTGCCGCGGCCTGACGGCGCGCGCCGTCCCCGTGATCGATAGCGTCCCCATAGAAAAACAGGGCGCCGCTTGCGCAGGCGCCCTGTCGGGTGCGGAGCGGGCCGGCGCGCACGGCGCCGGCGTCGTCCTCAGCCGCCGCGCGGACCGCGGTTGCCGCCG
>NZ_AQOJ01000867.1:0-19195 GCF_000364685.1 Xanthomonas sp. SHU 166 | reverse complement strand
TCGGGACTGAAGTCCCTCCCACAGTGCACCCGGCGGGCTCGCCGCAAACCCCTGTGGGAGCGACTTCGGTCGCGACGAGGCTTTCCCGGTAAGGCGCGTCGCGGCTGAAGCCGCTGCTACGCGAGCGCCCGCAGCTAGGCCGTCCGGACGCAGACGGCATCGGCACGACCTTGGCGTAGCCCCGCTCCTGGCGACACCGCATCGGCAGCGCCCTGACCAGAGGCCGCGCACCGGCATAGGCGCCCCCCTCGCGCGCCACGCCGGCTTGCGCCCTGCTCCGCCATCCCTATCCTTGCCGGACTGCCGCCGGTGCGGCGCCGCCAGCGCCGCCCCGCCCCGAAGGACCGCCGATGCCGCCTCCGCCGCTGCCCCGCACTGCCGCCCGCAACCAGAATATCGATGCGATGGCCAAGCTCTCGCTGCTGATCGGGGTGCTGTCGCTGCTGTACTCGCTGGGCCAGGCGCTGCTGCTGCTGACGCTGCCGGACGGGGCGATCGAGGGCGTGCTGCGCGAGGCCGGGCTGCCGTTGCCGCCGCTGCTGCAGTGGTGCGTCGCCCATGCACTGGCGCTGTCCTGGCTGTCGGCGCTGCTGTCGGCGGGCCTGTGCGCGGCGTCGTGGGCGCTGCTGCAGCGGCGCGACTGGGCGCGGCGGGCGTTCATCGTGTTCCTGGTGGTCACCGCCGCGGCCAACTTCGCGGTGCTGCCGCTGCTGTTGCAACTGCTCGACCTGTTGCAGGTCTGGGCGCCACAGCACGCCTTCGACCCAAAGCAACTCCAGCACGACCTGGCGCTGGGCCGGATCACGCTCATGGTCAGCGGCGCGCTGACCGCCCTGGTCTTCGCCGGCCTGCACGGCTGGCTGGTCTACCAGCTGTGCCGCCCCGCGCTGCGCGCCGAGTTCCGCCGCTGACGCATGCCGACCGGCCCGCGCAGTCCGGGCAGCCCGCCGCAGACGCCTGACACAGCCAGCTTCTAGAATGGCGGCATGCATACCTTCGACCGCGTTCGCGACTATCTCACTGGCCTGCAAGACCGCATCTGCGCGGCGGTCGAGGCCGCCGACGGCCAGGCCCGTTTCGCCGAAGACCTCTGGCAGCGCGCGGAGGGCGGCGGCGGCCGCACCCGCATCCTGCGCGATGGCGCGCTGTTCGAGCAGGCCGGCATCGGCTTCTCCGACGTCGCCGGCACCCGCCTGCCGCCCTCGGCCAGCGCCAACCGCCCGGAACTGGCCGGCGCCTCGTGGCGCGCGGTCGGGGTGTCGCTGGTGTTCCACCCGCTCAGCCCGTACATCCCCACCACCCACGCCAACGTGCGCTACTTCGAGGCGCAGCGCGACGGCGCCACCGTGGCCTGGTGGTTCGGCGGCGGCTTCGACCTGACCCCGTACTACCCGTTCGACGAGGACGCCCGCCACTGGCACCAGACCGCGCACGACCTGTGCGCGCCGTTCGGCGAAGACCGCTATCCGGCGCACAAGCGCTGGTGCGACGAGTACTTCTTCCTCAAGCACCGCAACGAGACCCGCGGCGTCGGCGGCCTGTTCTTCGACGACCTGCATGCCGATTTCGAGCGCGACTTCGCCTACCAGCGCGCGGTCGGCGACGGCTTCCTCGATGCCTACCTGCCGATCGTGGAACGCCGCCGCGGCCTGCCCTGGGGCGAGCGCGAGCGCGAGTTCCAGCTGTACCGGCGCGGCCGCTACGTCGAATTCAACCTGGTCTACGACCGCGGCACCCTGTTCGGCCTGCAGAGCGGCGGCCGCAGCGAGAGCATCCTGATGAGCCTGCCGCCGCGGGTGCGCTGGGAGTACGGCTTCCAGCCCGAACCGGGCAGCGCCGAGGCGCGCCTGGCCGAGTACCTGGTGCCGCGCGAATGGCTGGCATGAGCGCGCCGGCGCGCACCGCCGTGCTGGGCCGCGAGGACAAGCGCGCCATCGCCGAACAGTTGCAGGCCTACCTGCGCACCGAGCTGCAGCAGCAGGTCGGCGCGTTCGAGGCCGAATTCCTGCTCGACTTCGTCGCCGAGCGCATCGGCGCGCATTACTACAACCGCGGCCTGGACGATGCCCGCGCGCTGCTGGCCACGCAGCTGGACACCCTGGACGACGCGCTCTACCAACTGCAACAGCCCACCGACGCGCGCCGCTGAGCCGGGTCGCGCGCGCCGCCAGCGCGGCATCACGAACGTGCGGGCATAAAAAAGCCCCGCGGACCAGGGGGAGGTCGGCGGGGCCAGGGAACGGAGACTTGGGGAGGAGTCGCCGTTCCTGGATCTGCTCCAGGGGATGGGAGGAGATCCGCGACAGGTATTGCGCCTGTCGAGGGATATAAGAACATTCCCCACCTTGCTCGTTCGTGAAGATTTAAGTTAAAAATTTGTCAGATTAAGGACGGATTCATTCCCGAAAATCCGCGCAAATAAACCGCGTCAAAATTCCGTTCAATCAAAGCGATCCTGCACGCCCCTGGGTGTGACGCCAGTAGGAATTTTGCGGCTTGTCGCGCCCGATGGGGTCAAAAAACCAACGCGAATGGGAAAGCGAAAATCGCGGGCGGGATAATCCTTCGGAAAACCCTCTGCGATATCCGGCGTGCATGCGCATGCGATGTCTACGCAAGACACCGCAGCGCCAGGTCGGGTCCCGGGTACACGCCCGGAACCCGGGCACTCAATGCGCCTCGTCCCAGTTGTCGCCCACCCCGCTGTCCACCACCAGCGGCACTTTCAGCTCCGCCGCGGCGGACATCCGCCCGGTCACTTCCGGCAGCAAGGTGTCGACGAAGTCGGCATCGGCTTCGAACACCAGTTCGTCGTGCACCTGCAGGATCATCAACGCGCGGTCGCGGTGGTCCTGCAGCCAGGCGTCCACGCCGACCATGGCGCGCTTGATGATGTCGGCGGCGGTGCCCTGCATCGGGGCGTTGATCGCCGCGCGCTCGGCACCGGCGCGCAGGCCCTGCTGGCGGGCGTTGATGTCGTTCAGGTACAGGCGGCGGCCGAACAGGGTCTCCACGTAGCCCTGGGTGCGCGCCTGCTCGCGCATGCGCTCCATGAAGTCGCGCACGCCCGGGTAGCGGCTGAAGTACAGCGCCACGTAGTCCTGCGCCTCGCCGCGGCCGATGCCCAGGTTGCGGGCCAGGCCGAACGCGCTCATGCCGTACATCAGGCCGAAGTTGATCGCCTTGGCGGCGCGGCGCTCGTTGCCGGTGACCTCTTCGAGCTTGCGCCCGAACACCTCGGCGGCGGTGGCGCGGTGCACGTCCACGCCGCTGCCGAAGGCGCGCAACAGGCCCGGGTCCTCGGACAGGTGGGCCATGATCCGCAACTCGATCTGCGAATAGTCGCAGGCGATCAGCTTGCGCCCGGGCGGGGCGACGAAGGCGCGGCGGATGCGGCGGCCGTCGTCGGTGCGGATCGGAATGTTCTGCAGGTTGGGATCGGAGGAGGACAGCCGCCCGGTGGCGGCGCCGGCCTGGTGGTAGCTGGTGTGCACGCGACCGGTGTCGGGGTTGACCATCTCCGGCAGCTTGTCGGTGTAGGTGCTGCGCAGCTTGGCCAGGCCACGGTACTCCAGGATCACCCGCGGCAGCTCGTGCTGGTCGGCGATCGCCTCCAGCGCTTCTTCGTTGGTGCTGGGCTGGCCCTTGGGGGTCTTCAGCACCGCCGGCAGTTTTAGCTCATCGAACAGCACCGCCTGCAGTTGCTTGGGCGAGTCCATGTTGAAGCTGCGCCCGGCCAGCGCGGTGGCCTTCTGCTGCGCGGCCAGCATGCGCTGGCTCAGATCCTGGCTCTGCTTGCGCAGCTCGGCGATGTCCACGCACACGCCGTTGGCCTCGACCCGCGCCAGCACCGGCACCAGCGGCATCTCGATCTCGCGGTAGACCCGCGCCAGCGCCGGTTCGGCCTCCAGTTGCGCCGACAGCGTGCGGTGCAGGCGCAGGGTGATGTCGGCGTCCTCGGCGGCGTAGCCGGTGGCGTCGTCGATGGCCACCTGCGAGAACGCGATCTGCTTGGCGCCCTTGCCGGCCACATCCTCGTACTTGACCGTGTCGTAGCCCAGGTAGCGCCGGGCCAGCGAGTCCATGTCGTGGCGGCTGGCGGTGGAGTTGAGCACGAAGCTCTCGAGCATGGTGTCGTCGGCGTAGCCGCGCACCTTCACGCCGTGGCGGCGCAGCACGTGCAGGTCGTACTTGCCGTGCTGGCCGACCTTGGCCTTGGACGGGTCCTCCAGCAGTGGCTTGAGCATCTCCAGCGCCAGCGCGCGATCCAGTTGCACCGGCGCGCCCGGGTAGTCGTGGCCCAGCGGCAGATAGTCGGCGCGGCCCGGCTCGGTGGCGAAGCTGAGCCCGACCAGGTTGGCACGCATCGCGTCCAGCGCGTCGGTCTCGGTGTCGAAGGCGAAGCCGTCGGCGGCGCGCAGGCGCACCAGCAGTGCTTCGAACGCCTCGGGTGTGGTCACCGCGGTGTAGTCGCCCTTGGCGGCCAGTGCCGGGTCCAGCGCCGTATCGGCGGCCGGCGCCGCGGCCCGGGCATAGCCGGCGGCGGTGCCGCGCAGGCTGGGCGTCGCCTCGCTGGCGGCCTCCGGTGCGGCCACGCCGCCGTCCAGGTCACGCAGCGCCTGGGTGAAGCCGTAGCGCTGGTACAGGCCGCGCAACTGCTCCGGCTCCTGTTCGCGCAGGCCCAGGGTGCGCGGGCCGCCGGGCAGCGCCACGTCGGTCTTGATGGTGACCAGTTCGCGGTTCAGCGGCAGGCGCTGCAGCGCCGCGCGCAGGTTGTCGCCGATCTTGCCCTTGATGCTGTCGGCGTGAGCGATCACCCCGTCCAGCGAGCCGTACTCGGCCAGCCACTTGGCCGCGGTCTTGGGTCCGCATTTCTCCACGCCCGGCACGTTGTCGATGGCGTCGCCCATCAGTGCCAGCAGGTCGACGATCTGGTGCGGCCAGACCCCGAACTTCTCCATCACCGCCGCATCCGAATCCATGCGGCTGCCGCTCATGGTGTTGACCAGTTGCACGCCGGGGCGCACCAGCTGGGCGAAATCCTTGTCGCCGGTGGAAATGGTGACGTCCAGGCCGTCGCCGGCGCCCTGCAGGGCCAGGGTGCCGATCACGTCGTCGGCCTCGACCCCGTCCTGGCGCAGGATGGTGATGCCCAGCGCATGCACGATCTGGCACATCGGCTCGACCTGCGCGCGCAGCTCGTCGGGCATCGGCGGGCGGTTGGCCTTGTACTGCGGGTACAGGTCGTCGCGGAAGGTCTTGCCCGGCGCGTCGACCACGAAGGCCACGTACTCGGGGCGCTCCTTGAGGGTGGCGCGCAACATGTTGACCACGCCGAACAGCGCGCCGGTGGGCTCGCCGGCGGCATTGGTCAGCGGCGGAAGCGCGTGGAACGCGCGATACAGGTAACTGGACCCGTCGATCAGGACTAATCGGCTCATCGGCCAATTCTACGCTGCGGCGTGTTCGCGGCCCTGAAGCGGGTACGTCCCCAGGGACGGGGGGCTGGCCCCTCTCCCACCGGGAGAGGGGTTGGGGTGAGGGTGCGGCGCGCCATTCCCACACCGCATGCAGACACTCGGCGCATACTCTGCGCATGTCCTGCCCGTGGAGAACACCGCAATGAAAGCCCTGATCCTGGTCCCGCTGTTGCTGCTGGCGGGCTGCGCCTCCACCGGCCTCGGCCCGGACGGCGCGCCGATGGACGTGCGCGGCGCGGAAACGACCCAGCGCAAGATGGACAACGGCGATACCGTCGACGAATACCGCGTGGGTGGCCAACTGCGTATGGTCAAGGTGACCCCGGCGCGCGGCCCGGCCTACTACCTGTACGACCGCAACGGCGACGGCCACATGGAAGTGGACGGCAGCAAGGACAATGTGTCGCCGGTGTACTGGAAGCTGTACAGCTGGTAATGGCGCGCCCGGCACGTCGCCCAACGGTGGCGGCGCGCGGGCGTGCTCGCGTCCCCGATCTGCCCAGACGGACGAATGCATGCACGTGCCGGCTGCCAGCCCCTGTCGCGGCGTCGCCCCTCGGCGCAGCCGCGTGACAGGCCGAAGCGTCGCTGCAAAGCGGTAAGTCGCTCCCACCAGCGGCCGGATGCCGGCCTCGAACGTCTTCCGCACCGCGCCGATGCCGGCGCGGGCCGGTCAGCACCTCAGCGGATCACTAGCACCGGCACCTGGCTGTTGGCCAGCACTTCCGCGGTCTGGCTACCGAGCAGGACCCGGCTCATGCCGCGGCGGCCATGCGAGGTCATCACGATCAGATCGCTGTTGCAGGCCACGGCCATGTCGATGATGCCCTCGGCGGCGTAGCGGTCGAGCACGTGGCGACCGTGCGCGGTCACGCCGGTGGCCGCGGCGGCGGCCAGTGCCGGCGCCAGGATCTTCTGCGCGCCGGCTTCGCGGTCCTGGCGGTATTCGGGGCTGGCCTCGTAGCCCACGCTCCAGCCCATCGCGTCGTACATGCCCATTGCCCACGGCTCGGACACGGTGACGATATCCACGTCCGCGCCGAGCTTGGCGGCCAGCGCCAGCCCCTGCTGCAACCCCTTGGCGGACAACTCGGAACCATCGATGGCGATCAGGATGCGCTGGTACATGGCGGTGCTCCGGTAACGCCGCGCGTGGCGGCCAGGAAAGCATTGCACACCCGCTGCGCAGCGCCTGCCTTGACCCGGATCAAATTCAGTCGCTGTGCGGCTTCAGCAGGCGTGCTGGATTGCCGGCCACGCGCGCGCCGGCCGGCACGTCGCGGGTGACCACGCTGCCGGCGCCGACCACCGCGTCGTCGCCGATGGTCACACCGGGCAGTACGATCGCGCCGCCGCCGATCCAGACGTTGCGCCCGATCGTCACCGGCCGCCCCAACTCCAACCCTTCGGCGCGCTGCGCGGCCTCGCGCGGATGATCGGCGGCATAGAGTTGCACCGCCGGCCCGATCTGGGTGCCGGCGCCGATGTGCACCGGTGCCACGTCCAGGATCACGCAGTTGAAGTTGAGGAACACGTCCTCGCCGAGATGGATGTTGTAGCCGTAGTCGCAATGGAACGGCGGCCGCACCACCGCGCCGCGTCCCACCGAACCCAGTCCTTCGACCAGCAGCGCGTGCCGCCGCGCCGGTGGCTCGGCCAGCGCCGCGTTGTAGCGCTGCATCCAGGCACTGGCCGCGTCCTGCTCGGCCTGTAGCTGTGCGTCGTTGGGACGATACGGTTCGCCGGCTAGCATCTTCTCTTTCTCGCTTCGCATCCTTGCCCTCCCAGGCAGTGGTCGAACGCGAATGATCGCATCGCGCTGCGTCACGGCGCGTGTCCCTGGCGGTGACGCGCACACGGCAGCCACGACGATGTCGTGACCCGCAGACCACGCGGCATTCACCGTCCAGCAACGCCTGCGCGTCCGATCATCGAACGCCCATGCCGGCGCATTCCAGCCCGCGTGGGCTCTTCCCAGACAAAGGCGGTGCGCGATGTCCGAACATGTGGAAGCAGGTCAGATGGTGTTCGTCGCCGATGGCGAGGTCGGTGTGGGGGCAGTGCGCGAGGTGCGCGACGGCGGCGCCACGTTCGTCGTCAATATCGAGAACGGCGGCGATTTCGTGGTGCCGGCGAGCGCGGTGCGCGACGTGCATTTCGGCAAGGTGATGCTGGCGGTCGAGCACCTGCCGGCGCCGCTGCGCGAGGCGTTGCGGCATCCGCATGATGCGGAGTTGCCAACCTCGACCTATGCCGCCAGCGATCCGAGCGACGGGGCGCTGAAAGACTGAGGCGGCACACTTTCCGGCTGCAACGCCGCAGCTGTGATGCAGCTGGAGTCCAAGGGGTTGCGCACTTGGCGGCGGTCCACAGCGGGCCAGCGCTGGACGACCGCCGCTGCCGCCAGACGCCAGAGGGACACCGCTGTCGCGCGGCCGTCCCGGGATCACAGCCCGGGCCCCGTGGCCCCCGGATGAACGGCATTGCCCGGCACCTGCATGACCGGGCTGGGCAAGTGCGCCGGCGATGGCGGCAGGTGCTAACGTTCCGCGTTTCCGCACCCATCGCCCTCGGAGCCGCGCATGTCCGCCACCGCTTTCCCCGCCTCCCGTCGCGCCCGCCGGGCGCTGGTCCTCGGCATCGGTCTTGCGCTCGCCAGCGCCGCGCAGGCGCAGGTGGTGCGCACACCGGACGTGCCGGCGCCGCAGGACACGCCCTACCCCGGCACCCTGACCCTGCAGGTGGACGCCGGCGATGTGCGCCAGGGTATCTACCGGGTGCACGAGACCATCCCGGTCAGCGCCGGGCGGCTGACCCTGCAGTACCCGCAGTGGATTCCCGGCGACCATTCGCCGAGCGGGCCGGTGGCGATGCTGGCCGGTCTCACCCTCACCGCCAACGGCAAGCCGCTGCCGTGGCGCCGCGACACCTTCGACGTGTACAGCTTCCACGTCGACGTGCCGCAGGGCGTGAGCGCGATCGACGCCAGCTTCCAGTACCTGTCGCCGCGCGACGACGGCTTCGAGATGACCGACAAGATGCTGCAGCTGGAATGGAACAAGGTGGCGCTGTACCCGGCCGGCCACGACACCCGCGGCATCACCGTGGCGCCCAGCGTGACCCTGCCGGCCGGCTGGGAGTTCGGCACCGCGCTGGAGACCGCCAGCCGCAACGGCGCCACCACCACCTTCAAGCCGGTGGACTTCACCACCCTGGTCGACTCGCCGATCTACGCCGGGCGCTACTTCAAGCGCGTGGACCTGACCCCGGCCGGCGGCGCGCCGGTGCACCTGGACGTGGTCGCCGACGCGCCGCGGTTCCTGGACATCAGCGCCGAGCAGTTGCAGGCGCACCGCAACCTGCCGGTGCAGGCGATCAAGCTGTTCGGCTCGCACCACTACGCGCATTACGACTTCCTGTTCTCGCTGTCGGACGTGCTGGGCGGCAACGGCCTGGAACACCACCAGTCCAGCGAGAACGGACTGGCTGCCGACTACTTCAGCGCCTGGGACGAGAATGCGCCGGACCGCGATCTTCTGGCGCACGAATACACGCACTCGTGGAATGGCAAGTTCCGGCGCCCGGCCGACCTGTGGACGCCGACCTTCAACGTGCCGATGGGCGACTCGCTGCTGTGGGTCTACGAGGGCCAGACCCAGTACTGGGGCTATGTGTTGACCGCGCGCGCCGGGATGTGGACGCCGCAGCAGTTCCGCGACGCGCTGGCGATGACCGCCGCCAACTACGACCGCAACCGCGCCGGCTTCCGCTGGCGCTCGCTGGAGGACACCACCAACGACCCCACCGCCGCGCACCGGTCCCCGCTGCCCTACCGCAGCTGGCAGATGAGCGAGGACTACTACAGCGGCGGGCAGATGGTGTGGCTGGCGGTGGACGCCAAGCTGCGCGCGATGAGCGGCGGGCGCAAGTCGCTGGACGACGTGGCCAAGGCGTTCTTCGGCATCGACGACGGCAGTTTCGCGGTCAAGACCTACACCTTCGACGACGTCATCGCCGCGCTCGACGGCGTGGTCCACTACGACTGGGCCGACTACATCAACCGCCGCGTGTACCAGGTGGATCCGCCGCTGCTGGAAGGCCTGCAGGCCAGCGGCTGGAAGCTGGTGTACACCGACCAGCCCAGCGCGTTCGAAAAGCAGTACGACGGCCGCCACCAGTCGGCGCGGCACCGCTACAACTTCGCCTGGTCGATCGGCCTGGTGATGAACGACGACGCCAGCATCAATGACGTGCTGTGGGATGGCCCGGCGTTCAAGGCCGGGGTCAGCAGCGGCGCCACGGTGCTCGCGGTCAACGGCCAGGACTATTCGCGCGACACGCTCAAGCAGGCCATCGCCGACGCCAAGGGCGGCAGCGCGCCGATCGTGCTGACGCTCAAATATCAGGGCGGCGTGCGCGACGTGCCGGTGAACTACCACGACGGCCTGCAGTATCCGCACCTGGTGCGGGTCGAGGGCACGCCGGACTACCTGAGCAAGATCATCGCCGCACGGCACTGAGCCGACACCGCCGCCGCTGCCGACAACGCAGCGGCGGCAGGTGCGCGACGCGGCACCGTCACGCGCCGCACGCGGACGCCGACGACAATGGCAGGCGTGGTTTCCGTCCTGCCCCGGCATGCCTGCGATCGAGTTGCTGACCATCAATGCGCACATGGGCTTCAGCGTGCTGAAGCAGCGCTTCATGCTGCCGGAGCTGCGCGCGGCAATCCGCGCGCTGCCCGCGGACCTAGTGTTCCTGCAGGAGGTGCTGGGCGAGCATCAGTTGCATGCCGGCCGCCACGCCGACTGGCCGGCGCAGAGCCAGTACGAATTCCTCGCCGACGCGCTGTGGCCGCAGTTCGCCTACGGCCGCAATGCGGTGTATCCGCATGGGCATCACGGCAACGCGCTGCTGTCGCGCTTTCCGATCGCCTCCTTCGTCAACCGCGACGTCTCCATCGCCGGCCACGAGCACCGCGGGCTGTTGCATGCGGTGCTGGAGATCCCCGGGCATGCCGAGGCGGTGCATGCGATCTGCGTGCATCTGGGCCTGCGCGAGGCGCACCGGCGCCGGCAGATCGGCCTGCTCGGCGCGCTGATCGCCGAACTGCCGTCACAGGCGCCGCTGATCGTCGCAGGCGACTTCAACGACTGGCGCCAGCGCGGGCATCCGCTGCTGCAGCGGCATGGCCTGACCGAGGCCTTTGCGCAGCTGCACGGACGCGTGGCGCGCAGCTTCCCGGCGCGCTGGCCGCTGTTGCCGCTGGACCGCATCTATGTGCGCAACGTGCGCATCGAGGCCGCACGGGTGTTGACCGGCCGGCCATGGTCGCACCTGTCCGACCACGCCCCGCTGCATGCCAGGATCGTGCTGTGAACCGGACCGCGAACCGCGACACGCGCTGGCGCCAGGGCCACCGCCTGCAGTTGCTGGAGAACGGCGATGCGTATTTCCCGCGCGCCTTCGCCGCGATCGACGCGGCCCGGCACGAGGTGCTGCTGGAGACCTTCATCTGGTTCGAGGACGAGGTCGGCCTGGCGCTGAAGGACCACCTGGTCGCGGCCGCGCGTCGCGGCGTGCGCGTGCACCTGCTGGTGGATGCGTTCGGCTCGCCGGATCTCTCGCCCGGCTTCGTGCGCGAACTGACCGAGGCCGGCGCCGAGCTGCGCCTGTTCGACCAGCAGCCGACCCTGCTCGGCGTGCGCCTGAACGTGTTCCGGCGCATGCACCGCAAGCTGCTGGTGGTGGACGGGCGGATCGGCATGATCGGCGGCATCAACTGGTCGGCCGATCACCTGGCCGATTTCGGCCCGGAGGCGAAACAGGACTACGCGGTGGAGGTACAAGGCCCGGTGGTGGCGGATATGGTCGCGTTCGTGCGCCGGACCCTGGCCACCCACGGTACCGGTGCGGGTTGGGTGCCGCAGGAGAACGTCGATGTGCCGCCCGCCGGCGCGGCCGAGGTGTGCTTCCTGCCGCGCGACAACGCCGGCCGTTCACGCAGCATCGAGCGCGCCTACCGGCAGGCATTCCGCAACGCGCGGCACCAGATCATGCTCGCCAACGCCTACTTCTTCCCCGGCTACGGCTTCCTGCGCGACCTGTGCGCCGCTGCGCGCCGCGGCGTGGCGGTGAAGCTGATCTTCCAGGGGCAACCGGACACGCCGCTGGCGTTGTCCGCCGCACGCGCGCTGTACCGGCATCTGGTCGACGCCGGCGTGCAGATCTTCGAGTACTGCGAGCGCCCGTTCCACGGCAAGGTCGCGGTGATCGATGGGCACTGGAGCACGGTGGGATCGAGCAACCTGGATCCACTGAGCCTGGCGCTGAACCTGGAAGCCAACCTGGTGATCCGCGATGCCGCCTTCGCGCGCGACCTGCACGGGCGCCTGCAGCGACTGATGCAACGGCACTGCCGCGAAGTCGTGCCGGCGCAGGTGCCGCACGGACGCTTCTGGCAACCGCTGCTGCGGCCGCTGCTGTTCCATGTGCTGCGCAACGTGCCGCAGTGGGCCAGCCGCCTGCCCAAGCGCACGCCGCGCACTGCGGTGCTGCGGCGCAAGCGGCACGCGCCATGAACCATCCGCGCACGCGTTGGCGCATGCTGCGCCGCTTCGCCTATCTGGCCTTCCTGGTCCTGGTGGCGGTATTGCTGGTACGTGCGGCGCGCAAGGTGGACTGGGCGCAAGTCGGCACCACCCTCGCCGGCTACGGTGCCGGCACCCTGGCCGCCGCCGCAGGCCTGAGCCTGGCCAGCTACGTGCTGTATGCCGGCTACGACCTGGCCGCGCGACGTTACGCGGCGCATGCGGTACCGACGCCGCGGGTCATGGCGATCGCGGACATCGCCTACGCCTTCAGCCTGAATGTCGGTGCGCTGATCGGCGGCACCGCGATCCGCTACCGCCTGTACGGACGCGCTGGGCTGGGCCTGGCGACGATCAGCCGCGTGGTCGGCTTCGCCATCGCCACCAACTGGATGGGCTATCTGCTGCTGACCGGCGTGCTGCTGGTCAGCGGGCGGCTGCGCATGCCGGCACAGTGGCCGCTCAGCGGCGCGGCACTGCCCTGGATCGGCGCCGCGATGCTGGCCGCGGTGCTGGCGTATCTGATCGCCTGCAAGCGCGCGCATGGCCGCACGCTGCAGGTGCGCGGCCACGTCCTGCACCTGCCGCCGTTGCCGCTGGCGCTGCTGCAACTCGGCCTGGGCACCGGCAACTGGGCGCTGATGGGCGCCCTGCTGTACCTGCTGATGCCGGCCGGCGTGGCCTATACCGCGGCGCTCGGCGCACTGCTGGCGGCGGCCGTGGCCACCGCCATCGCCCACGTGCCGGCCGGCATCGGCGTGCTCGAAGCGGTGGTGCTGCCGCTGCTCGGGACGCAGGCGCCGCAAGCGGAACTGCTGGCGGCATTGCTGGCCTATCGCGCCTTCTACTACCTCGGCCCGCTGCTGCTGGCCTGTGCAGGCTATGCTCTGCTGGAGGCGCGGCGACGGCGTGGCGCGGGCTGAGCGAGGCCGTGTGCGCGACGGACCCAGCCTCCTGACCACCGGACTTGTTGCGGTACGCCCCCGGTGCCAGCGTCGCAGCGCACGCGTCCTGGAGCAGGATGGTCATGCCGTCGCACGGATGCGCTCTTCGGCACCCCGGCACGCTCGACCGAGCGAACGCGCGCAGCGCACGCCATTGGCTGTCCTCATCGCCGCACACCATTCCCGGGAGGTCACATGAAACTGCTGTTCGCCGTCGCGCTCGCGATGCTGCTGTCGCCGTGTCTGTCCGCATCCGCCGCACCCGCTGCGCCCTCGCCCCTGCTCGGCAACTGGGCCGTGGACGTGGCGCGCCTGGATCGGGCACCCCTGGACCGGCCCAAGGCCGTCACCCTGCGCTTCAGCGAGGTGGGCAAGGGCAAGTGGGCGGTCAAGGTCGACATCGCCGAACAGGGCGGCGGCACCATGCATGCCGAAGGCGTCGCCGCGCTCGATGGCCGCGCCACGCCGGTGAAGAACAACTTCGAGGCCGATGTCTTCGCCCTGCGGATGCCCGCGCCCAACGTGCTGGTGATGATGCTGTCCAAGGACAGGAGCGTGGCCTCGACCCGCATCTACACCGTCGCCGCGGACGGCCGCTCGATGACCGAAACCGTGTCCGCGTTCGCGCCGGACGGCACGCCGACGATGCGCACCAACTACTTCACCCGCGTCGCGGCGTCTGCCACGCCGTCGTCGCGCTGACCCACCCGCCGGGCGCGGCATGTCAGACCGGTGCTGGCCTACGCAGCTCTCCAGCGAGGTACAGGCCAGGAACCCAACCAGCTCGGTCATCGCCTGTCGTCCTGGCGCGGCCGCGGTCGCTGACGTAGGGACCATGAAGCAAGACCATGGATGCTCCCTGCGTAGATGCCCGTCCTGCCCGGCCAGTCGCGCCAGCCCGCCGCGAGCGGCAGACCGCGTTACAGGAACCGGTTCACTTGCGCCAGGCCGATCTGCGATGGCCGCCGGAATGCGTTCTGCACCTTGTCGATCTGCGAACCAGGTACGCCTTGCGCCTCGAAGTGGCCTTTCCACTCGCGCACCACGCCCGCCACCTCATCGATCACCGCTGCCGCGGCCGCGGTGGTGAGGGCAAACCTCGCGCAGTGCGTGAGCGCGTTGTCGAGCGTGGACAGGCGCCCCTGTGCGCCGATCCCCAGATGCAGGAAGCGCTCGCTGCCGCCGCTCGGCCTGGGAACCACGTCGTAGAGCGGGCTCAGGCGCCAGCCGCCGAGGTCGCCACGGTACACAAGCGCGTGGTTGCGGAGATGGTCGTCGTCGTTGCAGACCAGAATGTTGAACACCATGCGCCGGAACAGTTCGTGGCGATCGGCAGTCACCTGTCCCGCCGCACCCAGCCGGCCCAGCGCGTCGGCGATGTCCGCATAGGCCATCTTCGGCGAATCCATTTCATGCACGCCCAGCGCCGTCAGCGCACTGACCATATGCCATTTGCGATAGCCCTCGGCCTCGGTGCCGCGATCGAAGCGCGCAATCATCATCACCGTCCCGCGACCTGGCACATCGATCAGCCGGGTGTCGGGAACATCCATCTTGGCAAGACGGGCCAGTTCCAGCGTGGCGTGCTCGATCAAGGGAATGTCGAACGGATCGCGCCGGGTCGGGAACTTGGCCAACCATTGCCGTCCCTGATCGACCAGCACCGCTTTGGGCCGCATGCCGCCGAGCGTGGGCGCCTCGCCCAGCAGCTCGAGCAAGTGTTGCGGAACGGACTCGCCCTCTTCGATTCGCTCGGCGGCATCGAGCAGATGATCCAGATGCATCGGCCGCAGCAGACCGCTGTCGCGCGGCGCGTCTTCGGGACTGCGACGGAAGTCGAGGGCACCGCTGCGATTGGGACTGGAATTGTCGATCAGCACCCGGTCGTTGAGTTGGCCTTCCTGGATGCGCAGCGTGTTGGCAAGCACGCGCCGGCCCCAGGCATCGGGAAGGGCATCGCGGATGGCGCCGAAAAGGGCGAGATCGCCCGGCGGCGCGACCTCGATACCGGGCACTACTTCGTCCAGGCGCAGGCTGCGGGGATCGACGTCGATGGCGCCGGGGCGGCGGGAATAGCGCATGCCATAGGCAAACCGGCTACCGACTGATGCGGCGTGCGTTTCCACCAGCGTCAGCAGCCCTGCGGGCACGTCCTGATCGGCTCCCTCAAGGCGGATCATGACGTAACGTTCGTGGACCGGCATCGTCAGAAATCCAGTTTCTTGCGCAGATCGCGCTTGCGCACCCGGCGTCCATGCGCCGCATCCATGGCCTGCGCCACCGGATCGTGCAATGCCTGCAATGTGCCAAGCAGGCCCAGCACTTCCATGACGCTGACCCACGCCCAGATGGCGACGCCGGGATTGCCCGATTCGATCTTGAGGACGGTCAGACGGCTGACCCGGGCACGCTCGGCCAGTTCCTCCTGGGTCATCGTCCGGGCTCTACGGCCGCGACGAATGACGTCTCCCAGCGACGTGATGGCCGAGCTCGCCAATGGCGACAACCTGTCGTAAGCAGCCATGTCTTCAATCCGATACGCAAACGGCGTTTATGCAATTAATCGGATACATCATACCGCGGCAGACATCGGCCGCAAATCGAAAAATAGTCTTCAATTATGAATCTTATGCAGCTTTAAGTCTTCTATTGAAGACATTTAGAACGTCGAGCATGTCGCCATCCCGCCGCGTCCGCAGACGGGACCGAAGAGCGCACCTACAACAGGGTCAGATTGGCGTACGCCATCACCAGCCACTTGGCGCCGGCTTCGTCGAACTGCACCTGCACGCGGGCGTGCGCGCCGCTGCCTTCGTAGTCGATGACCACGCCGCCGCCGAACTTGGGGTGCTGCACGTTGGCGCCGAGCTTGATCGCCGGGGCCTCGATCACGCTGTGCCCCAGGCTGCGCGGCGCGCCCAGCGAGGCGCTGCGCGAGACCTGCACCTTCGGCCGCACTTCGTGCAGCAGTTCGCGCGGGATCTCGCGCAGGAAGCGCGAGGGCACGTTGTAGTTGTCCTGACCGTGAATGCGCCGCGACTCGGCATAGCTCAGCACCAGCTTGTGGCGGGCACGGGTGATGCCGACGTAGGCCAGGCGCCGCTCTTCCTCCAGGCGCCCGCTCTCTTCCAGCGAACGCGCGCTGGGGAACAGGCCGTCTTCCATGCCGGCCAGGAACACGATCGGAAATTCCAGGCCCTTGGCCGAGTGCAGGGTCATCAGCTGCACGCCTTCCTCGCCGGCCTGGGCCTGGCCTTCGCCGGCCTCCAGCGAGGCGTAGGCCAGGAACGCGACCAGTTCGGTCATCGCCTGGCGGCCTTCGTCGGCGTCCTCGTCGCCGTCGGCACGGACGAAGCGCGAGGCCACCGACACCAGTTCGTCGAGGTTGTCGGTGCGCGATTCCGAATCCAGCCCGCCGCGGCTTTCCTTGCCCCAGTGCTCGCGCAGGGTGGAGCGCGCCAGCACCTGGTCGATCTGTTCGGGCAGCGGCAGCCCGGCCACGTCCAGGGCCAGTTGCTCGATCAGGCCGAGGAACTGGCCCAGCGCGTTGCGCGCGCGTGCGGCCAGGTCGCCGCCCTGCTGCGCGGCCTGTCGCGCCGCCGCCCACAGCGACAGCGACTGCGCGCGCGCCAAACGCCGCACTTCGTCCAGGGTGCGGTCGCCGATGCCGCGCGGCGGGGTGTTGACCGCGCGTTCGAACGCCGCATCGTCGGCGCGATTGGCGACCAGGCGCAGATAGGCCAGGGTGTCCTTGATTTCGGCGCGCTCGAAGAAACGCATGCCGCCATAGACCCGATATGGCACCTGTTCGGCGATCAGCGCCTCTTCGAAGGCGCGCGACTGCGCGTTGCTGCGGTAGAGCACCGCCGCCTCGCTGTAGCTGCCGCCGTCGCGCACCCACTGGCGCACGCGCTCGACCACGTAGCGCGCCTCGTCCACCTCGTTGTAGGCCGCGTACAGGTCGATCGGCTCGCCATCGCCCGAATCGGTCCACAACTGCTTGCCGATCCGGTCGGGATTGTGCGCGATCACCGCGTTGGCGGCGTTGAGGATGTTGGCGCTGGAGCGGTAGTTCTGCTCCAGGCGGATGGTCTGCGCGCTGGGGAAATCGGTGAGGAAGCGCTGCACGTTCTCGACCTTGGCGCCGCGCCAGCCATAGATCGCCTGGTCGTCGTCGCCGACCACGAACACGTGGCCGCTGTCGCCGGCGAGCACGCGCACGAACGCGTACTGGATGGCGTTGGTGTCCTGGAATTCGTCGACCAGGATCTCGCCGAAGCGGGCGCGGTAGTGCGCCAGCAGCGCCGGGGTGTCGCGCAACAATTCGTGTGCGCGCAGCAGCAGTTCGGCGAAGTCGACCAGGCCGGCGCGGTCGCAGCGCTCCTGGTACAGCGCGTAGGCGTTGCGCAGGGTGGTCACCCACTCGTCGCGCGGTTCCGGCTGGATGTGCTGGGCGCGGCGGCCCTCGTCCTTCTGCTGGTTGATCCACCACACGATCTGCTTGGGTGGGTACTTGCCCTCGTCCAGCTCCAGCTGCTGCACCACGCGCTTGACCAGCCGCAGCTGGTCGTCGGCGTCGAGCACCTGGAAGCTCTCGGGCAGCTTCGCGTCCTGCCAGTGCAGGCGCAGCAGGCGGTGCGCCAGGCCGTGGAAGGTGCCGATCCACATGCCGCGGCTGCCGTTGCGCAACTGCAGATCGGCGCGGTGGCGCATCTCGCCCGCAGCCTTGTTGGTGAAGGTGACCGCCAGAATGCCGTGCACCGGCACCCCATGCACCTGGTGCAACCAGGCGATGCGATGGGTGAGCACGCGCGTCTTGCCGGAGCCGGCGCCGGCCAGGACCAGATAGTGGCCGGGCGCTGCGGAAACGGCCTCGCGCTGGGCGGGGTTCAGATCGTCGAGCAAATGAGAGACATCCACCCGCGCATTTTAGCCGGTGCGGCGGCGCAGCGGCTGCGACAGCGCGCGTCGCCCGGCACACGACGTGGCGTCAATCGGTGCGGAACAGCCGTTCGGCGAGAAAATCCACGAACACGCGCAGCTTCGGCGACAGTTGCCGACGCGACGGCCACACCACGAAGAACGCGCCGCCGTCGGTCAGGTGCGCGTCCAGCACCGACTGCAGGCGGCCATCGGCCAACGCGTCCTGCGCCAGGAACGCCGGCATGCAGGCGATGCCCAGGCCGGCGATCGCCGCGGCGCGCACCGCTTCCATGTTGTTGCAGGTGAGCACCGCCGGCGGCAGCGGCGCCGGTTCGGCCAGTGGCCAATCCTGCGGCTTGCCGGTATCGGGAACGCGGAACAGCACGCCGTCGTGCGCGGCCAGCTCCGCCGGGGTCTGCGGCACGCCGCGGCGGCGCAGGTAGTCCGGCGCCGCGCACAGGCAGAAGCGGAACGGCCCCAGGCGCCGCGCCAGCAGCCGCGAGTCGGCCTGCACGCCGCTGCGGATCACCGCGTCCAGGCCGTGCTCGAGCAGGTCGACCACGCGGTCGTCGAACTCCAGGTCCAGCTCCACGTCCGGATAGCGCTGGCGGAACTCCGGCAGCAGCGGCACCAGGAAGCGGTAGCCGATGGTCGGCAGGCCGACCCGCAGCCGCCCGCGCGGCGCCTGCCGGGTCTGCGCCAGCGCGTCCTCGGCCTCGCGCAGGTCGGCCAGCACGCGCTGGCAATGCTCCAGGAACAACGCACCTTCGGCGGTCAACGCGATGCGCCGGGTGGTCCGCTGCAGCAGGCGCACGCCGAACTCGCGCTCCAGCGCGGCCACGCTCTTGCCCACCGCCGAGGCCGAGATGCCGAGCACGCGGCCGGCGCCGACGAAGCTGCGCTGTTCGGCGGCCCGGACGAAGGCGACGATGCCGGTTAGGCGGTCCATGCCGCGATATTAGAGCGTTCTATTCCGCAAAGCGCGGAGGATCGCGGCCTTTTTCGCGAATTGCCGCCTCGGTATCTCTAGTGGCCTTCCGACATCCGCCCCCAGAGCCGCTCCGATGACCTCCGCTTCGCCTCCCGATTCCACTGTCCTGCCGCGCCGCGGCGCCGCCCTGGCCGCGGTGTGCCTGGCCGCCCTGGCGCTGCCGCTGAACTTCTCCGGCGGTGCCGTCGCCACCCCGGCGATCGGCGCGGCCCTGGGCGGCAGCGCGCTGGCTTTGGCCTGGATCACCAACGCCTTCATGCTCAGCTT
>NZ_AQOJ01000866.1:0-2003 GCF_000364685.1 Xanthomonas sp. SHU 166 | reverse complement strand
GCGGGCGCCCAGGCTGCGGTGCCCGCGGCAGGCACCGCGGTCGTCGCTTCGGCACCGAGCGTGCCCGGCAGGCTGCCGGCACGGGTCTGCGCCAGCGCGTCCTGCAGCGTGCGATAGACGAAATCGTGGATCAGCCGCGCGTCGCGGAAGCGCACCTCGTGCTTGGCCGGATGCACGTTGACGTCGACCCGCGCCGGCTCCAGTTCCAGGAACAGCACATAGGCCGGCTGGCGGCCATGGAACAGCACGTCGCCGTAGGCCATCTTCACCGCGTGGGCGACGCTGCGATCGCGCACCGAGCGGCCGTTGACGTAGAGGTATTGCTGGTCGGCGCTGGCGCGCGAGTAATGCGGCTGTGCGATCCAGCCATGCAGGCGCAGGCCGGCGCCGCTGTGGTCCACGCGCAGCGCCTGCTTTGCGAAGTCCTCGCCCAGGGTCTCGCCCAGGCGCGCGTCCGAGTACAGATCGCCCGGCTTGTAGCGCCGCGACGGCTTGCCGTTGTGCGAAACGCGCAGTTCCACGTCCGGGCGCGCCAGCGCCAACGAACGCAGCCACTCCTCGATGTGGCCCAGTTCGGTGCGCTCGGCGCGCAGGAACTTGCGCCGCGCCGGCACGTTGTAGAACAGCTCGCGGACCTCCACCAGCGTGCCCGGCGGCAGCGCGCGCGGCTGCACCTCGCCGACCTTGCCGCCGTCGACCTGCAGCGCCGCACCGTGTTCGTCGCCGGCACGGCGCGAGGCCAGGGTGAAGCGGCTGACCGAGGCGATCGACGGCAACGCTTCGCCGCGAAACCCGAGCGTGCCCACCGATTCCAGGTCGTCCAGCGAGGCGATCTTGCTGGTCGCGTGCCGCGAGATGGCCAGCGGCAGTTCCTCGGGCGCGATGCCGCCACCGTCGTCGCGGATGCGGATCAGGCGCACGCCGCCTTCTTCCAGATCGATGTCGACGCGGTGCGCACCGGCGTCCAGCGCGTTCTCCACCAACTCCTTGACGACAGAGGCCGGACGCTCGACCACTTCGCCGGCAGCGATCTGGTTGATCAGGATCTCGGGCAGCTGACGGATGCTCATGCCGTCCTCGCTCCATGCGCGCACAGACGCGCGCCGGTCGTGGCGACAGGACGAAAACGACAGCAGGCAAAGGACATCGGCACGGCTCGCGGCGCGGACGCCGTCATCGAGGATCAGCCGTTAATGATAGCGCCTCAGCGGCTGCCGCCGGCCACGGTGCTGGCCGCTTCCGCCTCGGCCTGCGCGCGCGCGGCAAACAGCGTGCCCGGCGGCGGCTGCCGGGTGAAGAAGGTGCTGACGCCATCGAGCACGGCACCGGCGATGCGGCGCTGGTAGGCCGGATCGGTCAGCCGGCGTTCTTCGTCCGGGTTGGAGATGAAGGCGGTCTCGACCAGCATCGCCGGCATGTCCGAGGTGCGCAGCACCGCGAAGTTCGCGCGCTCGATCTCGGGCTTGTGGTTGTTGCCGATCCGCTTGAGTCCGCCCAGCACTTGCTCGGCCGCATCTTCGGAGGACTTCATGTGGCCGCTCTGGGCCAGGTCCAGCAAGACGTTGGCAAGCGTACTGTCGGTTTTCTGCAGGCGCACGCCGCCGATCAGGTCGGCGGCGTTTTCCTTGTCCGCCAGCCAGCGCGCGCGCTGCGAGGACGCGCCCTTGGTCGACAGCACGTACACCGAGGAGCCGGTCGCGCTGCGGTTCTCGGCTGCGTCGGCGTGGATCGAAATGAAGATGTCGGCCTTGGCCGCACGCGCCTTCTGCGCGCGCATCGGTAGAGGAATGAACACGTCGGTGGTGCGGGTCATGTAGGCCTTCATGCCCGGCGTGGCGTTGATCTGGCGCGCCAGTTCGCGTCCGATCGCCAGGGTCACGTCCTTCTCATGCTTGCCGGTCGGACCGCTGGCGCCGGGATCCTGGCCGCCATGGCCGGGATCGATGGCCACGATCAGCGGACGCATGCCGGGCGCCATCTTCACCCGCGAGGCCGCGCTGGGC
>NZ_AQOJ01000865.1:0-4393 GCF_000364685.1 Xanthomonas sp. SHU 166 | reverse complement strand
CCGCGCCTGGCGGCGTTCGCGCTGGTAGTCGGCCTCGCGGCGCAGGTAGGCCAGGCTGTCGGGCAGGCCCTGCAACGCCGGCGCCAGCGGCGGCGACTGCAATTGCGCGGCCAGCCAGGCGCGCGGCTCGCCCATGCCGGTCAGGTCCCCGGGACGAGCGCCCAGGCCGAAGCGGTTGGCGGCGCTCAAGCTCTCGCGGCGGATCATGCGGCGCTCCGATGATGGCGACAGCCTTGCAAACGCGCAGCACGGGCCGCGGTTGACCGGCCGGTGGCGGCGTTGCGCCTGGCCGCCCTGCGACCTCCCGCCGGAGCGCGGCGCGGGCACAAAAAAAGGCCCGGCGCAGCGGCCGGGCCTTCGGGGACGCGTCGCAGGCGCGCTTACTTGATCAGGCGCAGCGCGAACGGGTAGCGGTAGGCGACGCCGTCGTTGGCCTTGATGCCGGCCAGGATGCAGAACACCAGGTTCACCACCCACACCACCGGCATCAGCAATCCGCCGATGACGATCACGCTGAGCACCACGCAGATCACGTACGCGATGGCGACGGTGATCTGGAAATTCAGCGCTTCCTTGGCCTGGTCGTTGAGGAAGGACTTGGCCGGATTGTCCTTGTTCACCAGCCAGATGATCAGCGGCACGATGAAGCCGGCGATGATCCCGGACAGATGGGTGATCAGCGCGACAGTGCGATCTTCCTGGGGGCCTGCCGAGGCCGGCGGCGGCGGCGGGGCAGTGACGTTGTCGAATTCGCTCATCGGTATTCCGTTCCTTTGGTGGTGAGGGGACAAGACGTTTGGCGCGTCACTCTCGGCGGCTGGCGCAGCGCTGTCAAGCCAAGCCGGCAAGGCGGGAAGACGCCTCGACGGGCTCAAGGATCGCCCGCTCGGCAACCGCGGCGCTGATCCGACGCCCCATACGGCAGCGGATCGCGCTAGCGGCGACCGAGCATGGCCTTGGCCGCCGCGTATAGGCTGACGCCCATCGCCACAAGCAGCATCACGACCAGCAGCCACCCGAACACGAGCACGGCACCGAAGATCAGCACGCTCGGCGCCAGCAAGACCGCACTCAGCAGGGACAGGCCGAAGCCCATCCGCATGGCCTGGCGCGCGTGTTCGGCGACGAACGGCTGCCTGCCCCGCATCGCCCACCATTGCGCGCCCGGCAACAGCCACAGCAACAGCAGCCACCACAGCGCGTAGTCCAGGTGCACATTGCAGGCGGCGAACAAGCCGATCCACGTCGACAGATGCGCAAATGCCGCCAGCGCGCGCTCCCACACGGGCGTGGTGCCGTCGGTGATCGTGTTCTCGGTGTCGCTTGCCTGCATGCCTGTGCGTCCTTGCGCGCTGCCTGCGTCGCGGCGCTCAGTCGTTGCCGGCCACCGTCATCCTGCCGACCAGCACCGCGCCGATGTGCACGTGCGAGCGCACGTCGATGTCGGCGCCGACCGCCTCGATGTCCTGGAACATCTGCCGCAGGTTGCCGGCGATGGTGATTTCGTCCACCGGATAGGCGATTTCGCCATTCTCGATCCAGAACCCGCCAGCGCCGCGCGAGTAGTCGCCGGTGACCGGGTTGACGCCGTTGCCCATCAGGTCGGTGACCAGCAGGCCGCGCGGCAGGCCCTTGACGATGGTCTGCAGGTCGGGGGCATTGGCCGCCACCTGCAGGTTGTGCACGCCGCCGGCATTGGCGGTGGTCTGCAGGCCCAGCTTGCGCGCCGAGTAGCTGCCCAGCACGTAGCGCTGCAGCACGCCGTCGCGCACCAGCGGCGCCTCGCGGGTGGCCACGCCCTCGCCGTCGAAGGCGGCCGAGCGCAGGCCGCGGCGCAGGTGCGGCCGCTCGTCGATCGCGAACCACTCCGGGAACAGGCGGGTGCCGGCGCTGTCGAGCAGGAAACTGGCGCGGCGATACAGCGAACCACCGGACACCGCGCCGAGCAGATGCCCGATCAACGAGCGCGCCATCTCCGGCGCGAACAGCACCGGCACCTCGCCGGTCGGCAGCGAGCGCGGCTGCAGCCGCGCCACGGTGCGCTCGGCGGCACGGCGGCCGATCGCCGACGCGCGTTCCAGGTCCTCGCGTGCCAGCGCGCTGCTGTACCAGCCGTCGCGCTGCATGCCGTCGCCCTGCCCGGCGATCAGCGTGCAGGCGATCGAATGGTGGGTGCTGCGCTCGCAGCCGACGAAGCCGTGCGAATTGGCATAGACCGACAGGCTCTCGCTGCTGCCGGCCGAGGCGCCGTCGGAATTGCTGATCCGCGCATCGGCGTCGCGGCCGGCGGCCTCGCAGGCCAGCGCCAGGTCGATCGCCTCCTCGGCCTGCAGCGGCCACGGATGCCAACGGTCGTAATCCGGCTGCTCGCGCGCCATCAGCGCCGCCTCGGCCAGGCCGGCGGCCACATCGTCCTCGGTGTAGCGGGCGATGGCGCAGGCCTGGGCCACGGTGGCCTCCAGGCTGGACTCGTGCAGGTCGGCGGTACTGGCGCTGCCCTTGCGCTGGCCGAAGTAGACGGTGACGCCGATGCCGCGGTCGCGGGTGGACTCCACCGTCTCCACCGCGCCCAGGCGCACATTGACGTCCAGCCCGCGGTCTTCGCTGCAGCTGACCTCGGCCTGGCTGGCGCCGAGCGCGCGGGCGCGCGCCAGCAGCCGTTCGGCGATGTCGGACAGGCGCTCCAGGCGCTGCTGGCTGTCGTCGCGGTGCAAATCGGGGGTGATCGCGTTCAATGCTTTATCCTTGTTGTGCGAATCCCTTCGCCCCTGTCCGGCCGTCCTGGCCGGATGTGTTGATTTGATTTCCAGCCCGATCGAGTAGTACGAGCATGCGCGGACGCGACGAAGACACCGGTGAATTCCGCGGCGAAAGCCGCAGCCAGCAACGCCGCGAGGCGCTGGAAGTGCTGAGCCTGGGGGAGAAGCTGGTGGCGCTGACCCCGGCGCAGCTGGCCAAGCTGCCGGTGCCCGAGTCGCTGCTGCCGCACATCGCCGAGACCAAGCGCATCACCTCGCACATCGCGCACAAGCGGCAGCTGGCGTTCCTGGCCAAGCAGATGCGGCGCGAGGACGAGGCCGTGCTGGAAGCGATCCGCGAGGCGATGGACGTCAACAGCGACAGCGCGCGCCGCGAAGTGGCGGCCATGCACCGGGTGGAGGACTGGCGCGAGCGGCTGCTCGCCGAAGGCGACACCGCGCTGGCCGAACTGCTGTCCGAGCATCCCGACGCCGACCGCCAGCGGCTGCGCCAGCTGGTCCGCAACGCCAAGGACGAGCGGCTGAAGAACAAGCCGCCGCACGCTTACCGCGAGTTGTTCCGGGAGCTGCGCGAGCTGATCCTGGGTGGTGCGTCGGGAATGGGGAATGGAGAATCGGGAATCGAAGAAGCGGACGACGACGCGGCGTTCGACGACACGCGCGACTGAGGCGCGGCAACTTCGGTTGCCGCGCACGGCGGCCAGCGCGCTCCCAGCCCAGCAAGCGCGGTGCGCGATGAACCTATCCGCCAGGCCAGCAACGCCGCAGCACACCGCGGCGCCCGCTTTGCCGATTCCCGATTCCCGAATCCCCACTCCCGGCTCCTAGGCCGTCCCGCCCACGGTCAGCCCGTCGATCAGCAGCGACGGCTGGCCCACGCCCACCGGCACGCTCTGCCCGTCCTTGCCGCAGACGCCGACGCCCTCGTCCAGCGCCAGGTCGTGGCCGATCATGCGCACCTTCTGCATGGTCTCCGGGCCGTTGCCGATCAGGGTGGCGCCCTTCACCGGCGCGGTGACCTTGCCGTCCTCGATCAGGTAGGCCTCGGTGGCCGAGAACACGTACTTGCCGCTGGTGATGTCGACCTGACCGCCGCCGAAGTTGACCGCGTACAGGCCCTTCTTCACCGAGCGGATCATCTCCTCGGGATCGTGCTGGCCGGCGCGCATGTAGGTATTGGTCATGCGCGGCATCGGCAGGTGCGCGAACGATTCGCGGCGGCCGTTGCCGGTCGGCGCCACGCCCATCAGCCGCGCGTTGAGCGTGTCCTGCATGTAGCCGACCAGCACGCCGTCCTCGATCAGGGTGGTGCAGTTGGTCGCGGTGCCCTCGTCGTCGACGTTGAGCGAACCGCGGCGGCCGTCCAGGGTGCCGTCGTCGACGATGGTGACGCCGGGCGAAGCCACGCGCTGGCCGATGCGGCCGGCGTAGACGCTGGTGCCCTTGCGGTTGAAGTCGCCTTCCAGGCCATGGCCGACCGCCTCGTGCAGCAGCACGCCGGGCCAGCCCGGGCCCAGCACCACCTGCATGACCCCGGCCGGCGCCGGCACCGCCTCCAGGTTCACCAGCGCCTGGCGCAAGGCCTCGCGGGCGAAGGCTTCCGGGCGGCCGTCGGCGAACAGCGTGGCGTAGTC
>NZ_AQOJ01000864.1:0-312 GCF_000364685.1 Xanthomonas sp. SHU 166 | reverse complement strand
AGCGGCCGCCGCCGCCGGCATAGCCGGATTCGCGGCGGCCCTGCTGTTCGACGATCACCTGTACGTTCAGCCGCACCAGCGGGCGCACGTCGGCGGCGAGCACGCCGTCGCTGCGCGCCACCAGCACCGTGTCCACGCCGCCGGACAGGCTCACCATCACCTGCTGCACGCGCGGGTCGGCGGCGCGCAGGTATTGGTCCAGCCGCCGCAGCAGCTCGACCTTGTGCGCGTTGTCCATCGCGTCCACCGGGTCCAGCGCCGGATACAGCGCGCGGCCGCCGCCGCGCTGCAGCGCGTGCGCCGGCTGCGCGC
>NZ_AQOJ01000863.1:0-2957 GCF_000364685.1 Xanthomonas sp. SHU 166 | reverse complement strand
CGGCGGGGCGACCGGGGCAGCCGGCGGCGGGCCCAGCGGGATCACGACGCCGACCGAAGCCAGCACGTCGCCGAACCAGTTCTGCGACGGAGCGGCAACGCTCTGGTCGTCGAAGTCAGCGCGGTAGGCCACTTCGGCACGCACGGCAACGCGCTTGTCGAAGGTGGTCTGCAGACCGACGCCGGCCTTGGCGGCAAAGTTGCCGTCCTTGCGCTGGCCCGGGGAGACCGGACCGCCGGTGTCGAACTCTTCTTCCGAGCGCTGGTAGCCCAGGCCGAACAGCAGGTACGGGTTCCAGCCGCGGCCTTCCTGGATGAAGTGGCGACGCAGGTCGAACGAGATGCCGTACTGGCTCCAGTTCAGGTCCTGGTTCTTGTCGAAATTCGGGTTCTGATAGTTCAGCTCACCGTCCAGCGACCAGTTCGGGTTGATGAACTTGCCCAGGCCCAGGGTGACGAAGGGCGCATCGTTGGTGGTGCGGTCCTTGTCCTGGAAGTTGAAACCAGCCGAACCGGTCAGGTACCAGCGGTCGTCGAATTCCTGCGCGGACGCTGCCTGGGCGACGGCCAGACCGCCCAGCAACGCGGCGGTGAGAATTTTCTTGTTCATTAATACAACTCCTTGTTTCGGGGAGATAGAAACCGGTAGAGGCATGGTTCAGTACAGATGTCTCGTCACATCCAGACGGCCGTTTCCGCACGCCATCGCCGCGCACATTATGCGCGGCATAGTGAAGATGGCGTTAACGAGCACGTAACATGTGAAAGTCAACGCCAGCCCCTCCTAGGCCGTGGATACACCCTATACAGGTTGATGAAATCCCGCAATGCGGCACGGAGATGACCGTTTGCGGTCGTAGACAACAGCCCGCAGGGCGACCCAGTTCTCACCGCGGCCGCGCCCATGGCGGCGGGTCGGCCAACTCGGCCTGCATGAACTCGACGAAGGCCCGCACCCGCGGCGGCACCAGCCGGCGCTGCGGCATCACCGCGTGGATGCCGGTTTCGGTCAGCGGGTAATCGGCCAGCACCTGACGCAACCGCCCCTGCCGCAGGTCCTCGGCCACGTGCCATTCCGAATGCAGGGCGATGCCCTGGCCGTTGACCGCGGCATCGCGCAGCACCTCGCCGAAGTTGGTCTCCAGCGGCCCGGCCACGCGGACGGCGATTTCGCCGTCGGGTCCCTGCAGCCGCCAGGTGTCCTGGCGGCCGTCGCTGCCGGTCAGCAGCAGGCAGGCGTGCGCGGCCAGGTCGGCCGGCGTGGCCGGAGTGCCGTGGCGGCGCAGGTAGTCGGGCGAGGCGCAGAGCATGCGCCGATTGCCGGCCAGGCGCCGCGCGACCAGGCTGGAGTCGCGCAGGGTGCCGATGCGGATCGCCAGGTCGAAGCCTTCGCTGACCAGGTCCACGACGTTGTCGCTCAGGTGCACGCTCAGCCGCACCTGCGGATGCAGCGCCATGAAGCGCGGCAGCAACGGCGACACATACAGGCGGCCGAACGCCGCCGACATCGTGACCCGCAGGGTGCCGGCGGCGACGACGCCGGCCTGGCGCAGGCCGCCGGCCAGCGATTCCAGGTCCTCGACCAGCGGCCGCCCCTGTTCGGCCAGTTGCAGGCCTTCGGGGGTCGGGTGCAGGCGCCGCGTGGTCCGGTGCAGCAGGCGCACGCCGAGCGCGCGCTCCAGCCGCTGCAGCCGCTGGCTGGCCACCGCCACCGACAGGTCCAGACTGCGCGCGGCGGCGCTGATCGAGCCGAGGTCGAGCACGCGCAGGAACAGGGCGATGTCGCCGATCCGGTCCATTGTGTGGATTCCATTGAAAGTCGTTCAATATTTTTACTGTTTTTGCTGAGAACCTACAGGCCTAGGCTGCCGTCCTCCCGTCACTTCCGGAGCCGCCGCATGGCCGCCTCGCTCGCTCCACCTCCCCAGCAACCCGCTGCAGGGCGCACGCCGATCGCGCTGTTCGCGCTGACCGCCGGCGCGTTCGGCATCGGCACCACCGAGTTCGTGATCATGGGCCTGCTGCTGCAGGTCGCCGCCGACCTGCGGGTCAGCGTCCCCGCCGCAGGGCTGCTGATTTCCGGCTATGCGCTGGGCGTGTTCCTCGGCGCGCCGCTGCTGACCGTGGCCAGCCGGCGCTGGCCGCGCAAGCGCGTGCTGCTGGCGCTGATGCTGGTGTTCACCGCCGGCAACCTGGCCTGCGCGCTGGCGCCGAGCTACGCGGCGCTGATGGCGGCGCGGGTGGTGACCTCGCTTGCGCACGGCACTTTCTTCGGCGTTGGCGCGGTGGTCGCCACCACCCTGGTGCCGCCGCAGCGCAAGGCCTCGGCGATCTCGACCATGTTCACCGGCCTCACCGTCGCCACCCTGCTCGGGGTGCCGGCCGGGGCTTGGCTGGGCCTGCACCATGGCTGGCGCGCCACGTTCTGGGCGGTGGCGGGGATCGGCGCGCTGGCCACCGTAGTGATCGCCGCGCTGGTGCCGGCCGACCGCGCCGCACCGGCGGCCGTGCCGCTACGCGAGGAACTGCGCGCGGTCGGCCGCGCGCCGGTGCTGCTGGGCCTGGCGACGACAGTGCTGGGCTATGCCGGCGTGTTCGCCGTGTACACCTATGTGCAGCCGCTGCTGACCCAGGTCACTGGAGTTTCCGAGAGTGCGGTGTCGCCGCTGCTGCTGGTGTTCGGCGTGGGCATGATCGTCGGCAACGTGCTCGGCGGACGTCTGGCCGACCGCCGCCCGCGGCAGGCGCTGCCGCTGAGCCTGGGCGTGCTGGCGGTGGTGCTGGCGGCACTGCCCCTCGCCTTGCCGTCGGCGCCGGCGATGACGCTGGGCATCGGCCTGCTGGGCGTGGCCGCGTTCGCCACGGTGGCGCCGCTGCAGGTGTGGGTGCTGGGCAAGGCCGGCGAGACCGGCCGGCATCTGGCCTCGAGCCTGAACATCGGTGCGTTCAACCTGGGCA
>NZ_AQOJ01000862.1:0-8496 GCF_000364685.1 Xanthomonas sp. SHU 166 | reverse complement strand
GGCGGCGGGCGCCGGCTTGCGCGATGCCAGCCACTTCTGGAAGTCCTGCTTGCTCACCGCCTCGACCACGATCGGCATGAAGCCGTGGTCCTTGCCGCACAGTTCGGCGCACTGGCCGCGGTACACCCCGGGGGTGTCGATGCTGGTCCATGCCTCGTTGATGATCCCGGGGATGGCGTCCTGCTTCCAGCCCAGCGCCGGCACCCACCAGGCGTGGATGACGTCGTCGGCGGTGATGACGAAGCGCACCTTGGTGTTCACCGGCAGCACCAGCCGGTTGTCCACGTCCAGCAGGTAGTGCGGGTCGTGCTCGGCCGTCGGCACCGCGCCGCTCTGCCGCAGCCGGTCGGAACTGCGCGCCAGGCGGCTGGTGAACGAGACGTTCTCGCCCAGGTATTCGTAGCGCCACATCCACTGGTAGCCGGTGACCTTCACCGTCATCTCGGCATCGCGGGTGTCGTACATCGCGATCAGCTTGGCCGTGGCCGGCCACGCCATCACGATCAGGATCAGCACCGGGATCACCGTCCACACGATCTCGGCCTTGGTGTTGTGGCTGAACTGCGCCGGCACCGCGCCCTTGGACTTGCGGAACTTGAAGATCGCATAGGCCATCGCGCCGAACACCAGCACGCCGATGACCACGCACACCCACAACGCGACCATGTGCGCGTCGTAGGCGTTGCGCGCGCTCTGGGTGACGCCCCTGCCCATGTTGAGCTGCCACGGCTTGGGATCGGCCGATTGCGCCCACGCCAGCGGTGCGGCTATCGCCGCCGCCAACGCCATCCCGCCCCTGACCGCCTGTTGCACCCACCCGCCGCGTTGCTTCATTGCCTAGACCCCTTGGAGCGTCATCGGTTGCGGCCGGTCACGGCCGCGAGCAAGCCTTCCAGGGTCTGCGCCAGTTGCCGGCGTTCGTCGGGGCCGAGGAATTCGCCGACCCTGACCTGCTTGCCGCTGGATGCCAGCACCACCCTGTCGTCGCCTTCGATCCGCAACCGCACCCAATGCGGGTGGGCGCGGAACGCCGGCGTTCCTGCATTCGGACGGGTCACTTCCACGCAGGCCGGACCCACCCGGATATCCTCTTCGCGCTCGCCGCCACGCCACGACCAATGCAGCGCGAGCGCCACCACGATGCTGTGCAACAGGGCGAACGCAGGCGCGAACACATTGCCGGCGAGCCACCCCAGCCCAGCCACGGCCCACATCGCCCCGGCCAGTGCGACGAACAACAGAACGAATTGCCGGGCATTCAACGCCCGCGGCGGTCGCAGCCGCAGCTGCGTACCCGACCCCTCCGGAGAAAACGGAAACATTTCGATCATGTCGAACCGCCGCTTCCGAACCGCTCGTGCCCGAGCCGCGAGCACGCCTGGATGGTAGCCCCCGGCCTGCGCGGCGGCAAGCGCGCGTTCACCACAAAAAATGCTGTAGCGCAACAAGATGTGCGTTCAGCCTGGACGCGTCCGCCATCGCCGTGGCGATGCCGGCAACCCCCTGCGCGTGCAGGCGCTGACATAAAATAGCGGGCTCTGTCCCTGGCCTTTCCCGCATGAACGCTCTGCCTGGCGCCGGCTCTGTTCCGGCGATGCCGTCCGCGTCTCCTTCGCCCTTGCTGTCCCCCGAACTCCCGCCCGCGCCGCAGGCCCTGCGCGCGGCGATCACCGCCGCCTGGCTCAAGGACGAAGCCGAACACGTACGCGAACTGCTCGAGCAGGCGCGCCTGCCCGCGGCCGACCAGGCCAGGGTGCAGGCGCTGGCCGCCGACCTGGTCACCCGGGTGCGCGCCCGCGCCCAGGACCAGGGCGCGATCGAGGCCTTCATGCGCCAGTACGACCTCGGCAGCGAAGAAGGCGTGCTGCTGATGTGCGTGGCCGAAGCGCTGCTGCGCATCCCCGACCAGGACACCGCCGACAAGCTGATCCGCGACAAGCTCGGCGATGCGGACTGGAAGAAGCACATGGGCGAGAGCGACTCGATCCTGGTCAATGCCTCGACCTGGGGCCTGATGCTCACCGGCAAGCTGGTGCAGATCAACGACCTCACCCGCGCCGACGTGTCCGGCGCGTTCAAGCGCCTGATCGGCCGCGTCGGCGAGCCGGTGATCCGTCTGGCGGTGCGCCAGGCGATGAAGATCATGGGCCATCAGTTCGTGATGGGCCGGACCATCGGCGAGGCGCTGACCCGCTCGAAGAAGGGCGACAACGCCCACTACCGCTACTCGTTCGACATGCTCGGCGAAGGCGCGCTGACCATGAAGGATGCGCAGCGCTATCTCGATGCCTACCGCCAGGCGATCCACGCCATCGGCAAGCACTTCGCCGCGCAGCGCCAGCAGGGCGGCGGCAAGGACGCGGTGTTCGCCGCGCCCAGCATCTCGATCAAGCTCTCGGCGCTGTATCCGCGCTACGAGCACGCCAAGCGTGCGCGGGTGATGGCCGAACTGGTGCCCGGCGTGCTGGAACTGGCGCAACTGGCCAAGTCCTATGGCATCGGCTACACGGTCGACGCCGAAGAAGCCGACCGCCTGGAACTGTCGCTGGACATCATCGAGGCCACCTTCTCCGATCCCTCGCTGGACGGTTGGGAAGGCTACGGCCTGGCGGTGCAGGCGTACCAGAAGCGCACCCCGTACACGATCGATTTCCTCGCCGACCTGGCGCGCCGCGTCGGCCGCCGCATCCCGGTGCGCCTGGTCAAGGGCGCCTACTGGGACGCGGAGATCAAGCGCGCGCAGGTCGAGGGCCACCCGGGCTATCCGGTGTTCACCCGCAAGCAGAACACCGACGTGTCCTACCTGGCCTGCGCCAAGCGCCTGTTCGCGCACAGCGATGCGCTGTATCCGATGTTCGCCACCCACAACGCGCAGACCATCGCCGCGGTGCGCGCCATCGCCGGCGGCCGCGACTACGAGCACCAGAAGCTGCACGGCATGGGCGACGACCTCTATGCCGAGGTGATCCCCGCCGACCGCCTCGGCGTGCCCTGCCGCGTGTACGCGCCGGTGGGTTCGCACGAGGACCTGCTGCCCTACCTGGTGCGGCGCCTGCTGGAGAACGGCGCCAACTCCAGCTTCGTCAACCGCATCACCGACGAAGACGTGGCCATCGAAGACCTGATCCGCGACCCGGTCGAGGCCGTGTCCGCATTCGCCTCCATCCCGCATCCGAAGATTCCGCTGCCGGTCGATCTGCTGCGCAGCCAGAACCACAACAGGAAGAACTCCATGGGCGCCAATCTCGCCAACGACAACGATCTGCGCGCGCTGGCCGACCAGCTCAACACCGCGCTCAAGCCCTGGCAGGCCGCGCCGCTGGTGCCCGGCGCGGTGATCGCCGGCGACGCCCTGGCGGTCGCCAACCCGGCCGACCATCGCCAGATCGTCGGCCACTGGAAGCCGGCCGATGCCGCCACCGTGGAGAAGGCGCTGAGCAACGCCGCGGCCGCCTATCCGGCCTGGAACCGCACCCCGGCCGCCAGCCGCGCCACCATCCTCGAACATGCCGCCGACCTGCTGGAAGCGCGCATGCCCGAGTTCATGGCGCTGTGCGTCAAGGAAGCCGGCAAGACCCTGCCCGACGGCGTCGCCGAAGTGCGCGAGGCGGTGGACTTCCTGCGCTACTACGCCGGCCAGGCGCGCGCGCAGTTCGGTGCGCCCGAGCGCCTGCCCGGGCCGACCGGCGAATCCAACGAACTGCAGTTGCACGGCCGCGGCGTGTTCGTGTGCATCAGTCCGTGGAATTTCCCGCTGGCCATCTTCCTCGGCCAAGTCGCCGCGGCGCTGGCCGCCGGCAACAGCGTCATCGCCAAGCCGGCCGAGCAGACCAACCTGGTCGGCCATGCCGCGGTGAAGCTGCTGCACGAAGCCGGCGTGCCGGAGGCGGTGGTGCAGTTCCTGCCCGGCGACGGCGCCACCGTCGGCGCCGCGCTGACCCGCGATCCGCGCGTGGCCGGCGTCGCCTTCACCGGCTCCACCGAGACCGCCCGTGCGATCAACCGCGCGCTGGCCGCGCGCGATGCCGCCATCGGCGTGCTGATCGCCGAGACCGGCGGCCAGAACGCCTTCATCGCCGACTCCTCGTCGCTGCCGGAAGCGGTGGTCAAGGACGCGATCTCCAGCGCCTTCATCTCTGCCGGCCAGCGCTGCTCGGCCGCACGCGTGCTGTTCGTGCAGGACGACATCGCCGACAAGGTGATGACCATGCTGGCCGGTGCCATGGCCGAGCTGAAGGTCGGCGACCCCGGCCTGCTGTCCACCGACGTCGGCCCGGTGATCGATGCCGATGCGCTGCAGATTCTCACCGACCACGCCGCACGCATGGACCGCGAAGCGCGCGCAATCGCCGTGGCCGCCACCGACGCCGCTACCGCCCACGGCAGCTTCTTCGCCCCGCGTGCCTACGAACTGCAGTCGCTGGCGCAGTTGCAGCGCGAGATCTTCGGCCCGGTGCTGCACGTGATCCGCTGGAAGGCCGACCAGCTCGACGCGGTGATCGACCAGATCAACGCCACCGGCTACGGCCTGACCCTGGGCGTGCATTCGCGCATCGACGAGACCATCGAGCGCATCGCCTCGCGCGTGGCGGTGGGCAACGTCTACGTCAACCGCAACCAGATCGGCGCGGTGGTCGGCGTGCAGCCGTTCGGCGGCCAGGGCCTGTCCGGCACCGGCCCCAAGGCCGGCGGCCCGCACTACCTGCTGCGCTTCGCCACCGAGAAGGTGGTGACGGTCAACACCACCGCCGCCGGCGGCAACGCCTCGCTGCTGACCCTGGGCGACTGACCGGCCCGCTTCGGCGCAGCGTTCCGCGCGGAACCTGCGCCGAGCGCAGCCTGCCGCAGCGCGCAGCGCACGCTGCGGACAGGCATAAAAAAAGCCCCGCCGAAGCGGGGCTTTTTCGTGGAACTGCGAAGCGCCTGCGATCAGAACTTGTAGTTGACCGAGGCCGCCAGCACGTTGCCGCTCACGTCGTAGTCGCCGACCAGGCGGTTGCCGGTGGCGCTGGTGGTGGCGATGCTCGGGTCGTTGGTGAACAGGTGGGTGTAGCCGAAGCTGTACTCGGTCTGCTCGGACGGCTTCCAGGTCAGACCCAGCGAGACCCACTTGCGGCTCGCGTCCGGCACGCGCACGTCGCGGTGCTGGTCGGTGGTCGGGGTCTGGTCGTAGGCCAGGCCGCCACGCAGGGTCAGCGTGTCGCTCATGCGGTAGTCGGCGCCCAGCGACACGAAGGTGGTGTCGCGGTACGAGAAGTCCAGCACGCTGTCGGGCTGGTTGGAGGCGAAGTCGACGGTGACCTTGTCGAACTTGCTCCAGGCGGTGCGGGTGACGTCGGCCATCACCGTCCACTGCTCGTTGATGTCGTGGGTGAAGCTGGCGGTGGCGCTGGCCGGCAGCTTGACCGTGGCGCGGCCCTTGGTGTCGACGAAGGTGCCCGGCGCGGCGAAGGCCAACACGGTGGCGGCATTGCCCGGCACGGTGAAGTCGGCGTCGCCGTCGGTGATCTTGTGCTCGACCTGCGAGCGGTAGCTGAAGCCGATGTGGGTGTGCTCGTCGACGCTGAACAGGCCGCCCAGGGTGAAGCCGACCGCGGTGTTGTCGCCCTTGATGCGCGAGAAACCGTCGGCGCTGCCCGGCGCGAAGCCCGGCACGCGGCGCGAGGCCAGGACGGTGCCGAAGTCGATGGCGTTGGTCAGTTCGATGTTCAGGCGCTCGGCGAACACGGACGCGCCGAAGGACACGTACGGGTTGACGTCGTAGGAGAAGGCGAAGTTCAGGTCGATCGCCTGCAGTTCGGTCTTCACGCCGTTGTAGCGGCCGACCCAGTCGCGGTCGTATTCGGTCTTGAAGCCGAACGGCACGGTCAGCGAGGTGCCGAAGTGCATGTTGTTGTTTTCGCCGAACGGCATGTGGAAGTACGCGGCCGGAACCGGCGCGATCATGCCGGCGTCGCCGCCACGGCCACCGGAGATCGGCTGGCCATTGGCGTAGGTGCCGCCATTGCCCTGGTACTTGGCCGAGAACTGGATGGCGCTGACGTCGGCCTGGAACATCTTGCCGTCGAGCTGGCGCATGCCGGCCGGGTTCACGGCGATGATCGAGGCATCGCCGGGGGCGCTACCGGAGCCGGCGAAGGCGCGGCCCAGACCCTTGGCGCTGTTCTCCTTGAGCTGGAACGCGGCGCCGTGCGCCTGGCCCATGGCCAGCGCGCCGACGATGCCGACGGCCAGAGCGGTGAAACGGACGAACTGGGTTGCGTTTTGCATGGCTAGCTTTCTCCGGAAGACGAGTGTCTGTGTTCGCGCCTGCGCCTTCCCGGGCCGGAATGGTCCAGGAATGCGCGCCGGAGTCCCCTCCCGACATACGACGCCGTATGCGAGTATACCCCGCACCGTTAACTAAACAATAACGACATGATGCGTTCAGCTTCGTGTGGAGTCGGCGTGCGTTCAGCCGGATGAAGTCGTTATCGTGGCGTCCCTGGCGGTCTCCGGCTCCCCCGTTCCCTCGCATGTTCGTTTCCATCCCCTCCCGCGAACGCACCACGCTGCGCTGGGCCACGCCGTTGTTGTTCGCGGCGATGTGGCTGGCCTTCCTGTGGTCGATCAGCCGCCCCGACGAGGCGCGCGCGACCCTGTGGCTGGACTGGGGCGCGCTCTCGGCCGGGGTGGGCAGCCCGCGCGACTGGCTGGCCACGGTGCAGGACGGCAGCGTGCTGCGCCTGTTCACCGCGCTGTTCCTGCACGCCGACTGGTCGCACCTGCTCGGCAACCTGGTGTTCCTGCTGATCTTCGGCCTGCCCGCCGAGCGCGTGCTGGGGCCGTGGCGGTTCCTGCTGCTGTTCCTGGGCGGCGGGGCGATTTCCAACCTGGCCGCGGTGTTCGCGGTCGGCACCCCGGACCGGGTGATCATCGGCGCCAGCGGCGCGGTCTCGGCGCTGATCGGCACCTATCTGGCGCTGTTCCCGCGAGCCAAGCTCGGCGTGGTGCTGCCGCTGGGGCTGTTCCTGGAATTCGTGCGCGCCCCGGCCTCGCTGCTGATCGGCACCTGGGCGGCGCTGCAGGTGGTGTTCGCCTACATCGGCCCGGCCTTCGGCATGGTGGCGTGGTCGGCGCACCTGGCCGGCTTCGCCTTCGGCATGGTCTACGGGCTGTACGTGCGCGCGGCAATCGCGCGGCGGCTGCGCAAGCGCAAGGGCTTCTGAGCCGCCTGCGGCAACGGCGCCCGTATACTGCGCGCATGTTCAAGCACCTGTACAAAGTGACTTTCCTCAACCACGGCAAGGTCTACGAGCTGTATTGCCAGCACGTCGGCAGCAGCCATCTGTGGGGCTTCACCGAGATCGGCACGCTGGTGTTCGACGTGCACGACGGGCTGGTGATCGACCCCACCGAGGAACGCCTGCGCGAGGAGTTCGGCGACACCAAGACGCTGCATCTGCCGATGCAGAGCATCGTGCGCATCGAGGAAGTGGAGAAGAAGGGCCAATCGACGATCCGCGACGCGGCCACCGGCGAGAAGGTGGTCACGCCGTTCCCGATGCCCGGCAAGCCACGCTGAGCCGATGCGCATCCTGATCGCCGACGACTATCAGGATGCGGTGCGCCACCTGCCCTGCTTCGCGCGGCTGCAGGCGCACAGCGTGCAGGTGCTGACCGCGCTGGCGCCCGATCGCGAGACCTTCGTTCGGCACGCCGCCGAGGCCGAGGCGCTGGTGCTGATCCGCGAGCGCACCCGCATCGACGCCGCCTTGCTGGCGCGACTGCCGAAGCTGCGCCTGATCAGCCAGACCGGGCGGATCGGCGAACACATCGACCTGGCCGCCTGCACCGCGCGCGGTGTGGCCGTGGCCGAAGGCGTCGGCGCGCCGGTGGCACCTGCGGAACTGACCTGGGCGCTGCTGATGGCCACCAGCCGGCGCCTGCCCGCCTACCGCGATGCGCTGCTGGCCGGACACTGGCAGGCCACCGGCGATGCGCAGCTGGGCCGCAGCCTGGACGGGCTGACCCTGGGCATCTGGAGCTACGGCAAGATCGGCCGCCGCGTCGCCGCCTACGGCCGTGGCTTCGGCATGCGCGTGCAGGTATGGGGGAGCGAGGACAGTTGTGCGCAGGCGCGCGCCGACGGCTTTGCGGTCGCCGCCAGCCGCGAGGCGTTGTTCGCCGAGAGCGATGTGCTGACGCTGCATCGCCGTCTGGTCGCGGCCACCCGCCACCAGATCGGACTGGACGACCTGCTGCGGATGAAATCGGACGCGCTGCTGGTCAACACCAGCCGCGCCGAACTCATCGCGCCCGGCGCGCTGCTGGCCGCGCTGGACGCCGGCCGTCCTGGACAGGCGGCGCTGGACGTGTTCGAGCAGGAACCGGTGCTGGATCCGCAGCATCCGCTGCTGCGGCATCCGCGGGTGCTGGCGACGCCGCACCTGGGCTACGTCGAACAGGGCAGCTACGACCTGTATTTCGGCGCCGCCTTCGACAACGTGCTGGCCT
>NZ_AQOJ01000861.1:0-14393 GCF_000364685.1 Xanthomonas sp. SHU 166 | reverse complement strand
CCGCCGCAGGCCGACCTGGCCGCGCTCGCCGCCGGCCTGCATCCGGCGCAGCAGCGCCTGGCGCTGGAGGAACTGCTCGCGCATCACCTGAGCCTGCGCCGCCAGCGCATCGCCATGCAGTGCCAGCCGGCGCCGTCGCTGCGCGGCCGCGGGCTGCTGGCCAAGCGCCTGCAGCAGTCGCTGCCGTTCCAACTGACCGGTGCGCAGCAACGCGTGTTCGCGCAGATCCGCGCCGACCTGGAGCGGCCGGCGCCGATGCTGCGGCTGGTGCAGGGCGACGTCGGCAGCGGCAAGACCGTGGTCGCCGCGCTGGCGGCGATGCTGGCAGTGGACAAGCGCAAGCAGGCGGCGCTGGCGGCGCCCACCGAACTGCTCGCCGAACAGCATCTGGCCAACCTGCGCGGTTGGCTGGAGCCGCTGGGCGTACGCGTGGCCTGGCTGGCCGGCAAGGTCACCGGCAAGGCGCGCAGCGCGACCCTGGCGCAGATCGCCTCGGGCGAGGCGCAGGTGGTGGTCGGCACGCACGCGCTGATGCAGGAGGCGGTGCGCTTCCACGACCTGGCCCTGGCCATCGTCGACGAGCAGCACCGCTTCGGCGTGCACCAGCGCCTGGCGCTGCGCGACAAGGGCGCTTCCGGCGCAGGCGTGCCGCATCAACTGGTGATGACCGCCACGCCGATCCCGCGCACCCTGGCGATGGCCGCCTATGCCGATCTGGACGTCTCCTCGATCGACGAACTGCCGCCGGGACGCACGCCGGTGCAGACCATCGTGCTCAACGCCGAGCGCCGTCCCGAGCTGGTGCAGCGCATCCGTGTGGCCTGCGCCGAAGGCCGCCAGGCCTACTGGGTCTGCACCCTGATCGAAGAGGCCGAGGACAACGAGAAATCCGCGCAGGGCGGCGGCGCCGGCAACCGGCTCGAGGCCAGCGCCGCGCAGGCCACCTTCGAAGCGTTGTCGGCGCAGTTGCCGGAACTGCGCGTGGGCCTGGTCCACGGACGCATGAAGCCGGCGGAGAAGCAGGTGGCGATGCGCGCGTTCAAGCAGGGCGAGATCGACCTGCTGGTCGCCACCACGGTCATCGAGGTCGGCGTGGACGTGCCCAACGCCTCGCTGATGATCATCGAGAACGCCGAACGCCTGGGGCTGGCGCAGCTGCACCAGTTGCGCGGGCGGGTCGGGCGCGGCGCGGCGGCGTCGAGCTGCGTGCTCATGTACCAGGCGCCGCTGTCGGCGATGGCGCGGCAGCGTCTGGAAACCATGCGCCAGACCAACGACGGCTTCGTCATCGCCGAGAAGGATCTGGAACTGCGCGGTCCCGGCGAACTGCTCGGCACCCGCCAGACCGGCCTGGCCGCGTTCCGCGTGGCCGACCTGGCCCGCGACGCTGGCCTGCTGCCGCGCGTGCACGCGCTGGCCGACCGGCTGCTGGAGGAAGCGCCGGTCCTGGCCGACCGCATCGTCGCGCGCTGGGTCGGTGGGGCGGTGCGGTTTGCCGGGGCCTGAGGGGCTGGGATTCGGCATTGGGGATGACCAGCCATTCGGCTGTTGAAAGCGGGGATTCGTAAAAAGCGGCCGCCCCTACGACAAACAGCGGTGGCGTTGCTTTTGCGAATCCCTAATCCCGACTCCCCAATCCCAGCTCCTTCCCATGCCTGCCCGGCAGTGCCAGACTCGGCGGCCGAATGGATGAGCGAAGCGACGCATGAGCGACAAGATTCCCCTGTTGATCGATACCGACCCCGGCGTGGACGACGCGCTGGCGCTGCTGATGGCCTTCGCCGATCCGCGCCACGAGGTGGTCGGGCTGACCATCGCCGCCGGCAACGTCGGCCTGCGCCACACCGTGCGCAATGCGCTGAAGCTGTGCGAGGTGGCCGGGCGCGAGGATGTGCCGGTGTTCGCCGGCTGCGCCGATCCGCTGCTGCACCCGTCGGTGGACGCCGGGCACGTGCACGGTCAGGACGGTTTCGGCGACGTCGACCTGCCGCCGGCCGCGCGCGGCGCCGAGGCCGAGCATGCCGCGCTGGCGATCCTGCGCCTGTCGCACCAGTACGCCGGGCGCCTGCTGCTGGTCGCGCTGGGGCCGCTGACCAATATCGCGCTGGCGCTGAAGCTGGACCCGACCCTTCCGCAGCGCGTCGGCCGCTTCCTGGTGATGGGCGGGGCGATCACCTGCCACGGCAACATCACCCCGGCCGCCGAGTTCAACATCGCCTTCGACCCGGAAGCCGCGCACATCGTGTTCAAGGCGTTCCCGCACATCGAAGTGGCGGATTGGGAAGCGACCGTGGCGCACGGCCTGCCGCACCGCGAGGTCGAGCAGTGGCTGGCGGTGGATGCGCCCAAGGCGCGCTTCTACGAGCTGATCTCGCGCAAGACCCGGCTGTGGTCGGAAGACGCACGCGGCGAGCACTGGTACGCCGCCGATGCGCTGGCGATGGCTTGGGCGCTGCAGCCCGACGGCGCCGAGGAGGTGCAGTCGCGGCCGATGCAGATCGAGCTGTCCGGGGTGCATACCCGCGGCGCCACCCTGGTCGACTGGAACCGCCAGCTGGGCCTGCCGGACAACGCGACCATGCTCATCCGCTACGACCACGCCCGTTTCCTGGGCCTGGCCCGCGCGGCGGTCGGCGCCGGCTGAGCCCGGCGGTCCCGCCCGGTCCCGCCCGGTTCCGGGCGGGGCCCCAGTGGTAGAACAGCCGCGAGCCGTCACCTCACTTGCCATCACGTAAACGTTGCGTGCAGGGCAGTAGGGCTGTTATAGTTTCCCTCTTGTCCAGCAGCCACCTACGGTGCGAGCCCATGAAGGCCGACATCCATCCCCAGTACCGCGACGTCGTGTTCCACGATGTCACCTCCGATTTCAAGATCCTGACCCGTTCGACCATGTCCTCGAAAGAGACGGTCAAGTGGGAGGACGGCGAAGAGTATCCGCTGATCAAGGTCGAAATCTCCTCGGCTTCGCACCCGTTCTACACGGGCAAGCACAAGGTCATCGACACCAGCGGCCGCATCGACAAGTTCCAGAAGCGCTACGCGCGCTGATCGGAACCGTCGAACGGATGTAAAGCGACGGCCGCTTGCGCGGCCGTTTTGCTATCCGCCACATCCTGTCTTCCCGGCGTTGACGCGCCGGTGTCATCCTTCCGTGAAAGTGCGGCGAGGATGCAACGCTGTGTCGCTTTCCTGCCGCCATCGTGCAACGTGGGTGGTGAGCGACGACGCAAATGCTGCTGTGCGATAATGGCGCGATCCGTGGCGATTGCCGTGGACTTCCTTCACGCGTCTGTTCGCAACGTAATCGGACAGGCGCCTTCCATCGAGGAGCGCACACTGTGTCCGATCTTGATCAGGTCACGTTGAACGCCGGCGACAAGTCGGTCGTTCTTCCGGTACTCAAGCCCACCCTGGGCAACGATTGCGTCGACATTTCCAAGTTGACCAAGGAGACCGGTCTCTTCACCTACGACTCGGGCTTCACCGCGACCGCCAGCTGCAAGTCGGCGATCACTTACATCGACGGCGACAACGGCGTGCTGCTGTACCGCGGCTACCCGATCGAGCAGCTGGCCGAGAAGTCCAACTTCCTCGAAGTGGCCTATCTGCTGATGAACGGCGAGCTGCCCACCGCCGACGAATTCAAGAAGTTCGACCACGAAGTGACGCATCACACGATGATGCACGAGTCGCTGAAGAACTTCCTCGGCGGCTTCCGCCACGACGCGCACCCGATGGCGATGATGGCCGGTACCGTGGCCTCGCTGTCGGCGTTCTACCACGACACCCTCGACCTCAACGATCCGGAGCAGCGCCGCCTGGCCGCGATCCGCCTGATCGCCAAGGTGCCGACGATCGCCGCCGCCGCCTATCGCTACTCCATCGGCTGGCCGATCCGCTACCCGCGCAACAACCTCGGCTATGTCGAGCGCTTCCTGCACATGATGTTCGAGGTGCCGAGCGAGCAGCTGCAGATGAACCCGGTCGTGGCCAAGGCCCTGGACCTGCTGTTCATCCTGCACGCCGACCACGAGCAGAATGCCTCGACCTCGACCGTGCGTCTGGTCGGTTCCACCGGCGCCAACCCGTACGCCTCGGTCGCCGCCGGCATCACCGCGCTGTGGGGCCCGGCGCACGGCGGCGCCAACGAAGCCGTGCTGAAGATGCTGGAAGAGATCGGCACCGCCGACAACGTCGAGAGCGCCGTGGCCAAGGCCAAGGACAAGAACTCGAGCTTCCGCCTGATGGGCTTCGGTCACCGCGTGTACAAGAACTTTGACCCGCGCGCGAAGATCATCCGCGAGATGACCCACAAGGTGCTGGGCGAGCTGGGCGTCAACGACCCGCTGCTGGAAGTGGCGCTGAAGCTGGAAGAGGCCGCGCTGAAGGACGACTACTTCGTGCAGCGCAAGCTGTACCCGAACGTCGACTTCTACTCGGGCATCATCTACAAGGCGCTGAACATTCCGGTGGAGATGTTCACCGTGATGTTCGCCATTGCCCGTACCGCCGGCTGGGTCTCGCATTGGCTGGAGCAGCAGGTCGACCCGGAAATGAAGATCGGCCGTCCGCGCCAGATCTACACCGGCTACGACAAGCGCGACTACACCAGCGCCGACAAGCGCTGATCGATCGCCGTCAAGGCTGTCCGGAACGCCCCGCCTCGCGGGGCGTTCTTCGTTTGTGGCGGGGCCGAAGCGGGGAGGCAGATTGGCAGCAGCCTGTCGCGCCCATCGCAGGCCGCGACACGGGGCGCCAGCCAGCTGCGCGGCGCCCGCGGCATCCTGGCGCGGCGGTCCGCTCAGCCGGACTGGTAGTCGGCGATGTCCTGCTCGGTCAGCAGTTGCCGCAGTTGCGGCATCGAGGCGCGCCGCATCGGCTTTTCGTCCACCTGCGACAGCGGCGCCTGGCGCAGCGCGTCGTAGGGCAGCACGGTCAGGTCGAAGGTCAGTTCCTCGGCGGTGAACAGCCACACCGGGAAGTCCTCGCTACGCTCGCGGTCCAGGCGCAGGCGGCGGCTGCGCAGTTCGGCCGGGATCCGGTGTTCTTCGAGAAAACGTGCCACCGCCTCGGTGTCGTCGCTGTGCAGGTGCAGTTGCACCGGGCTTTTGGCGTCGGCGGTACCGTCGTGCACCGGTCCGGCCAGGCGTGGCGCGAAGGCGTGCAGGAAGTCCATCGCGCGCAGCGCCGCCTCGCGGCGCCGGCGCAATTCGCCGGCATGGTCGGGGCCGGCGAACAGCCGCTGGTATTCGCGCAGGGCGTCCTCGATCTCGCTGTTGCGTGGCAGCGAGGCGTCGTCGTGGATGCCGAGCCGGTCGGCGGCCTTGAGCTTGGCCTGGTGGAAATCGCGGATGCCGCCTTCGGCCATCAGCCGAGCGGCTTCATGCGCCAGCCGGCGGCGGCGTTCGTGCGTGCGGGTCCGGGCGTGTTGCCGAGCGTGGTGCATGGTGCGCCTCCCCTCAAAGCCTGCCCCGACTGTACCGCAGCCTTGCGAAATTCGGGTGTAGCAGCCGTCCCTGCCTGAGGCGGCGTCCGCCGGGCGAGGCACGCCCGGCGGGAACTGCCCCGGCGAGCGCCGGGGCGGGGGAACGCGACGCGATCAGAAGATGTCGAATGCCGCGTCGTCGGTCTTCTGGTCCTGCAGGCTTTCGTCGAACTGCTGGATGCGGTCCATGTCCTCGGTCTTGACCCATTCCGTGGCGCCGTTGAGGCTGACCTGGACCATGCCGCCCGGCGGATCGTTGCGGGCGATCGGCTGATCCTTCAGCGCGACCCGCATGTAGTCGATCCAGATCGGCAGCGCCGCCTTGCCGCCGTATTCGCGGTAGCCGAGCGAGCGGTAGTCGTCGCGGCCGACCCACACGGTGGTCACGTACGGGCCGCCGAAGCCGGAGAACCAGGCGTCGCGATGGTCGTTGGTCGAGCCGGTCTTGCCGCCCACGTCCTCGCGGCCGAGCACCTTGGCGGCGGTGCCGGTGCCGCGCTGGACCACGTCGCGCATCATCGACACCAATTGATAGGCGGTGCGCTCGTCGATCGCGCGCGGCGCCACCTTGGCCTCGGGGTCGGCGGGCTTCTCGGCTGTAGCCGCCGTGGCCGCGGGCTCTGCCGGCTTGGCCGCCGGCGGTGGCGTGGCCGCGCCGAAGTTGAAGCCGTCCACCACCTGGCTGACCGGCGCGGCGTTGCCGCCGACGCTGCCGCAGCTGCGGCAGGCGGTCAGCGGATGTTCCTGGAACAGGACATTGCCGTCGCGGTCGGTGACCTTGTCGATGATCCAGGTGTTGACCAGCGAGCCGCCGTTGGCGAACACGGTATAACCGCGCGCCACCGACAGCGGGGTCAGCGAGGCGGTGCCCAGCGACATCGACAGGTTCGGCGGCAACTCGGCTTCCTGGAAGCCGAACTGGCTGATGTACTTGCGCGCGAAGTCCACGCCGATGGCGTCCAGCAGGCGTACCGAGACCAGGTTGCGCGACTGCACCAGCGCCTCGCGCAGGCGCATCGGGCCGCGGAAGCCGCCGCCGTCGTTCTGTGGCGACCAGGTCTTGCCGCGGCGGTCGCGGAACACCACCGGCGCGTCGAGCACGATCGAGGCCGGGTTGAAGCCCTTCTCGAACGAGGCCGCGTACAGGAACGGCTTGAAGCTGGAGCCTGGCTGGCGGCGCGCCTGGGTGGCGCGGTTGAACTTGTTGCCGGCGTAGCTGAAGCCGCCGACCATTGCGCGCAGCGCGCCGTTGTTGGCGTCCAGCGACACCAGCGCGGCCTGGCCGCGCGGGATCTGGGTGATCTCCCATTCGCCCGGCTTGTCGCCTTCCTGGATGCGCACCAGGTCGCCGCGCTTGAGCAGGGTGGCGGGGCTGCGCCCGGTCCAGCGGCTGGCGGCCACCGGCAGCACCAGCTCGGTCTTGTTGGCGAGCACCACGGTGGCGCTGCCGTCGCTGCCGGTGCCGGCGACGATGCTGGGCAGCATCCCGCCTTGCGCGTAGACGCCGCTCAGGTGGCTGGCCAGCGCCGCCGCATCGGCAGTGGCGGGGACGTCGAAGTGCTTCTCGACGCCATGCCAGCCATGGCGGCGATCGTAGACGACCAGGCCCTGGCGCACGGCATGGTTGGCGGCGGCCTGCAGGGTCGCATCGATGCTGGTGTAGACGTGGTAGCCCTTGTCCAGCACGTCGCCGCCGAAGCGCGCGATCATTTCCTGGCGCACCAGCTCGGCCACGTACGGGGCCTCGACCTCGACCGGGCGCTCGTGCGGCGCGGCGTGCATCGGCACCGCCTTGGCCGCCTCGGCCTCGGCCGGGGTGATGAAGCCCAGCGCGGCCATGCGGCTGAGCACATAGTTGTCGCGGCGCTGCTTGGCGCGCTCGGGGTTGCTGATCGGGTTGCCGCTGGAGGGGAACTTGGGGATGCCGGCCAGCGAGGCCATCTCGTCCAGGCTCAGCTCGTTGAGCTTCTTGCCGTAGTAGTACTCGGCGGCGGCGGCGACGCCGTAGGCGCGGTTGCCGAAGAAGCTCTTGTTGAGATACAGCTCGAAGATCTCGTCCTTGGTCAGCTCGGCCTCGATCTTGCGCGCCAGCAGGATCTCCGCCAGCTTGCGGGTATAGCTGTATTCCGAGCTCAGGAAGAACTGGCGGGCCACCTGCTGGGTGATGGTGGAGCCGCCCGGCACGCGCTTGTCGTTGGTGGTGGCCAGCAGCCACACCGCGCGGGCGATGCCCTTGTAGTCGACCCCGCCATGCTCGTAGAACCGGGCGTCCTCGGTGGCCAGGAAGGCCTGCTTCAGCCGCTCCGGCACGTCCTTCATGGTGATGGGGTAGCGCCGGGTCTCGCCGAACAGCGCCATCAGCTTGCCGTCGCTGGAGTAGACGTACATCGGCTCCTGCAGTTCGACCTTGCGCAGGGTCTGCACGTCCGGGAGCTTGGAGGAGACGACGTAGTACAGCCCGCCTGCCACGGCGGCGCCGACCAGGCCAAGGAGGACGAACAAGACCAGCGCCCAGCGCAGCCAACGACGAAAACGGGGCATCGCGAGAGATTCCGATTGCAGATTTCTTGGGCGCAGAGTATAGAGTACGCCGGGGAACGGCTGGGGCCGGTTCCGGGGATGCGACGGGTTTGCTGCCGCAGGTCATGCCGTGACACGGATCGCGACATGCAACCGGGCGGTTGCCAATTGCAAAAAATTTGTTATTAATGCGCTGGCGCAACATTGGCGTCCAAGTGCCCGCCGGCAGGGGAAAATCCGTGGGGCTTATCCCAAAGAGTCAGCAGCCGCTGATCGGCATCGACATCAGCTCGACCGCGGTCAAGCTGCTGCAGCTTTCGCGTAACGGCAACCGGTTCCGGGTCGAGCATTACGCCGTCGAACCCTTGCCGCCCAACGCCGTGGTCGAAAAGAACATCGTCGAGGTCGAGGCGGTGGGCGAGGCGATCCGCCGCGCCGTGACCCGTTCCGGTACCCGCGCCAAGCATGCCGCCGCCGCCGTGGCCGGTTCGGCGGTGATCACCAAGGTGATCCCGATGCCGGCCGAGCTGGACGAGAGCGAGCTGGAAGCCCAGGTCGAGTTGGAGGCGGTGAACTACATCCCGTACCCGATCGACGAAGTGAACCTGGATTTCGAGGTGCTGGGCGTCATCCCCAACAACCCCGAGATGGTGCAGGTACTGCTGGCCGCCTCGCGCTCGGAGAACGTGGAACTGCGCCAGTCGGCCCTGGAACTGGGCGGGCTGGTGGCCAAGGTGATGGACGTGGAGGCCTTCGCGGTCGAGAACGCCTTCGCGCTGGTGGCCAGCGAGTTGCCGGTGGCCGCCGACGGCATCGTCGCCCTGGTCGACATCGGCGCCACCATGACCACCCTCAATGTCCTGCGTGGCGGGCGCAGCCTGTACAGCCGCGAGCAGGTGTTCGGCGGCAAGCAGCTGACCGACGAAGTGATGCGCCGCTACGGCCTGACCTACGAGGAAGCCGGCATGGCCAAGCGCCAGGGCGGGCTGCCGGAAAGCTACGAGGTCGAGGTGCTGGAGCCGTTCAAGGAAGCCACGGTGCAGCAGATCAGCCGCCTGCTGCAGTTCTTCTATGCCGGCAGCGAATTCAACCGCGTCGACCACATCGTCCTGGCCGGCGGCTGCGCCGCCCTGGCCGGATTGCCGGAGATGGTGGAGGAGCAACTGGGCGTGGCCACGGTGGTCGCCAACCCGTTGGCGCAGATGACCCTGGGGCCGAAGGTGCAGGCGCATGCGCTGGCCCAGGACGCGCCGGCGCTGATGATCGCCACCGGCCTGGCGCTGAGGAGCTTCGACTGATGGCGAAGATCAATCTGCTGCCCTGGCGGGCGGAACGGCGCAAGCAGCGCGAACGCGAGTTCTATTCGATGCTTGGCCTGGCCGCGTTCGCCGGGGTGCTGCTGGCGGGGCTGATCTGGTTCTACTACGACCTGCAGATCAGCGGCCAGAACGAGCGCAACGCGTATCTGCAGGCCGAGATCGAGAAGGTCCAGGCGCAGAACAAGGAAATCGACACCCTCGACGAGAAGAAGCGCCGCCTGCTGGCGCGCAAGCAGGTGATCGAGGAACTGCAGGCCAAGCGCTCGCAGATGGTGCACCTGTTCGACTCGCTGGTGCGGACCATTCCCGACGGCGTGGTGCTGACCTCGGTGAAGCAGGAAGGCGACATGCTGACCCTGGAGGGCCGCTCGCAGTCCAACGCGCGGGTCAGTACCTACATGCGCAACCTCGAGGGTTCGGGCTGGATGACCAATCCGGAGCTGACGGTGATCGAGGCCAAGGCCCAGGAGAAGGAAGCCAAGGGTCCGATCGTCGATACCAAGGCGCTGCCGTACGTGTTCACGCTGCGGGTCAAGCTGCCGGTACCGGGCGAGAGCGCCGATCCGGCCGCCGCCGGGACGACACCTGCGGGTTCCGCTGCGCCCGGAACACCTGGCGCAGCCCCCGCGGGCGGCGCGCCTGGCACGCCGCCAGCGCAGGCCCCGGGCGCTCCTGCGCCTGCACCTGCCGCGGGTAGTCCTGCCGCACCGGCGCCGGTCACCGCGCCGGCACCCGCCGCCACGCCAGCGAAACAGGGACCGGCGTCATGAGCAAGAAATTCAACATCAAAGAGCTGGATTTCAACAACATCGGCAATTGGCCGCAGCAGGCCAAGATCGTGTTCTGCGTGCTGGTGACCCTGTTCATCCTGACCCTGTCCTGGTTCCTGCTGATCAGCAGCAAGAGCGACGAGTTGCAGGCGCTGGAGCAGAAGGAAACCGAACTGCGCGCCTCCTTCGAGAAGGAGCAGAGCCGTGCGGTGAACCTGCAGCCGCTGAAGCAGCAACTGGTGCAGATGGAGCAGGTGCTGCAGCAGATGCTGCGGCAGCTGCCGAGCAAGACCGAGATGCCCGATCTGATCATCGACATCTCGCAGACCGCGCTGTCCAGCGGCCTGACCAACGAGTTGTTCCAGCCGGGCCCGGAGTCGCCGAAGGAGTTCTACGCGGAGAAGCCGATCGCCCTGCGAATGGTCGGCAGCTACCACCAGTTCGGCGCCTTCGTCAGTGGCGTGGCCTCGCTGCCGCGGGTGGTGATCCTGACCATGCACGACATCAACCTGAAGCCGCGCGACAAGAGCAACGGCATCACCGCGCGCGGCGAACTGGAGCTGTCCGGTACGGTCAAGACCTATCGCTACCTGGACGACAAGGAAATGGCCGACCAGGAACAGGCCGCGGCGGCCGCGAAGAAGGCCGGCAAGCAAGGCGGTGGCGCATGAGCCGGCAGCATCGGGTGGTCAGGATTCTCGTTGCGGGCGCGCTGGCGCTGGTGCTTGGCGCTTGCGGCCGCACCATCACCAGCACGCCGGGCGATGCGCCGAATCTGGAGAACTGGGTGAAGGAAGTGCGCGCACGACCGGCGCAGCCGCTGGAGCCGTTGCCGGTGATGCAGCAGTTCGAGACGTTCGAATATGCGGCGCAGGGCCTGCGCGATCCGTTCAGCGATGCCTGGGCCAACCCCGACGGCAGCAGCGGCCTGCGCCCGGATCCGAACCGCCGCAAGGAACCGCTGGAACAGTTCCCGCTGGACAGCCTCAACATGGTCGGCACGCTGGGCAGCGGTGCGGGCCAGGTGGCGCTGGTGATGGCGCCGGACAAGGTGACCTACCGCGTGCGTCCGGGCGTGTACATGGGGCAGAGCGATGGCCGCGTGACCGGGGTGCACGAGGATCGCATCGATTTGATTGAACTGGTGCCGGATGGCGCCGGCGGCTGGCTGGAACGTCCCGCCTCCGTCGCGCTGGACGATCAATGATTGATTATGGGGATAGCACGATGACTTTTTCCAAAGCCCTGAGCCTGCGCCCCATCCGGCGTCACGCGACGATGCGGCTATGCGCGTTGGGGTTGGCGGCGATGCTCGGGAATGCGGTCGTCGCCAGTGCGGCGCCGCCCGCCGCGCCTGTTGCCGCGTCTCCCGCACCTGCGGCGGCGCCGGCCAAGCTCACGGTGTCGAAGATCGACTTCAAGCGCGGCGACGGCGGTGCGGGGCGGCTGATCCTGTCCTTCAACGGCACCGGCGCCAGCCCGGACCTGCGCACCCAGGGCAACAGCGTGGTGGTCGATGTCGGCAACGCCACGCTGCCGCCGGAGTTGCAGCGTCCGCTCAACGTCACCGACTTCGCCACGCCGGTGCAGCGCATCGATGCCAAGCCCTATGCGGGCGGCGCCGAGCTGGTGTTGAACACCAATGGCGCGTTCGAATCGCTGGCCTATCAGTCGGGCAACGAGTACGTGGTCGAGATCACCCCGCGCGCCGCCGCGCCGGCGGTGGGTGCGGTCACCGCGACCACGGTCAGCCAGGCCGCCGCGCAGGTGGCGGCCCGCGGCTACAGCGGCAAGCCGGTGACCTTCAACTTCCAGGACGTGCCGGTGCGCACGGTGCTGCAGTTGATCGCCGAGGAGTCCAATCTCAATATCGTCGCCTCCGACACCGTGCAGGGCAGCGTCACCCTGCGCCTGGTCAATGTGCCCTGGGACCAGGCGCTGGACATCGTGCTGCGCGCCAAGGGCCTGGACAAGCGCCGCGACGGCAAGGTGATCTGGGTCGCGCCGCAGCAGGAGTTGGCCAAGTTCGAGCAGGACAAGGAAGACGCGCGCATCGCGATCGAGAACCGCGAGGACCTGATCACCGACTACGTGCAGATCAACTATCACAGCGCCACGGCGATCTTCAAGGCGCTGACCGAGGCCAAGGGCATCGGCGGCAGCGGTGGTGGTGGCGGCGGAAGTGGTGGTGGCAGCGGCAACAGCCAGAACGACAATGGCTTCCTGTCGCCGCGCGGGCGTCTGGTCGCCGACGAGCGCACCAACACGCTGATGATCAGCGACATCCCGAAGAAGGTCGCGCAGATGCGCGAGCTGATCAATGTGATCGACCGCCCGGTCGACCAGGTGCTGATCGAAGGCCGCATCGTCATCGCCACCGATACCTTCGCACGCGATCTGGGTGCCAAGTTCGGTGTCGGCGCGACGCGCACCTATGGGGACAATGTCGCTACGGTCGGAAGCAACGCGGCTGGCGGCGGCGTCAATACGCGTGGTCTCAACGTCGATCTGAGCGGTCCGACCTTCACCAGCGCGCAGACCCTGCCCAGTCTTGCCTACACCCTGCTCGGCAAGAACTTCAATCTGGATCTGCAGCTGTCGGCATTGCAGGAAGAAGGGCGGGGCGAAGTCATTTCCAATCCGCGCATCGTGACATCCAACCAGCGCGAGGCCGTGATTCGGCAAGGTAAGGAAATCGGCTATGTCACCATTACCGGTGGAACCGCCGGAACTGCGGCGACGCCCAACGTACAGTTCAAGGAAGTGCTGCTGGAGCTGAAGGTCACCCCGACCATCACCGACGACAATCGTGTGTTCTTGAACATGAACGTCAAGAAGGACGAAGTCGAACGCTACGTGGTCTTGCAGAACTACGGCACCGTACCGGAAATCAACCGCCGCGAGATCAATACCGCGGTGCTGGTCGACGATGGGCAGACGGTGGTGATCGGCGGTGTCTACGAGTTCAACGACCGCAGCAGCATCTCCAAGGTGCCGTTCCTGGGCGACGTGCCGTTCCTGGGCAATCTGTTCAAGAAGCGTGGCCGCAACAAGACCAAGGCCGAATTGCTGATCTTCGTGACCCCGAAGGTGATGCACGTGGCCAAGCGTCCGCCGGCCTAAATGCCGCGGGCAAGGTGGGAAACCTTCGACGGGAGAGGCGCAAGCCTCTCCCGTCGGCGTTTGCGCCCATCGATGAGGAAATCCTGAATTCGCAGCACGCGGCGTCCGCCGTGCGCGGAACCATTTTCACCGGCGATCGGTCAGACTGCACAAATGAACACTCCATCCCCGACCCTCGATTCCCCGCCGGCCGCGCCCGAGCAGCAGCGCCTGCATGCCGCGTTCGTCGCCCTGCGCGACGGCCTGTCCCAGACCATCGTCGGCCAGTCGGCGCTGGTGGAGCGCCTGCTGATCGCGCTGCTCGCCGATGGCCATCTGCTGGTCGAAGGCGCGCCCGGCCTGGCCAAGACCACCGCGATCCGCGCCCTGGCCTCGCGCCTGGAAGCGGATTTCGCCCGCGTCCAGTTCACCCCCGACCTGCTCCCGGCCGACCTTACCGGCACCGAGGTGTGGCGCCCGCAGGAGAGTCGCTTCGAGTTCCTGCCTGGGCCGATCTTCCATCCGATCCTGCTCGCCGACGAAATCAACCGTGCGCCGGCCAAGGTGCAATCGGCCCTGCTCGAAGCGATGGGCGAGCGCCAGGTCACCGTCGGCCGGCACACCTATGCGCTGCCGAAGCTGTTCCTGGTGATGGCGACACAGAACCCGATCGAGCAGGAGGGCACCTTCCCGCTGCCGGAGGCGCAGCTGGACCGCTTCCTGATGCATGTGCGGATCGGCTACCCGGAAGCGGCCGCGGAGGCGGAGATCCTGCGGCTGGCGCGCGAGCGTGCACGCGAGACGCTGGAGGCGGGCGAGGCACCGCCGCCGCGCATGCCACTGGAAGACGTGTTCGCGGCGCGCCGCGCGGTGCTGGCGCTGCACATGGCACCGCCGCTGGAGCGCTATCTGATCGAACTGGTGCTGGCCTCGCGCGATGCCAGCGGCTACGACGCCGCGTTGGCGCGGCGCATCGCCTGGGGCGCGAGTCCGCGCGGTTCGATCGCATTGGAGCGGTGCGCCCGCGCGCGCGCCTGGCTGGCCGGACGCGACTTCGTCACGCCCGACGACGTGCGCGCGGTCGCCGCCGATGTGCTGCGCCACCGCGTGCTGCCCAGCTACGAAGCCACCGCCGAAGGCTGGGACGGCGATCGTCTGGTCGCCGCCCTGCTGGACAAGGTGCCGCCGCCGTGACCG
>NZ_AQOJ01000860.1:0-465 GCF_000364685.1 Xanthomonas sp. SHU 166 | reverse complement strand
TGTTCGGGCCGCAGAAGGGCGCCACGCCGGCGATGGTCGCGCAGCTCGATGCCGGGTTGCGGCACTACGCCGAGGCGATCGAACGCACCTTGGGCGTGGCAGTGGCGTCGCTGCCCGGTGCGGGCGCGGGCGGCGGCATCGGCGCGGCCCTGGTCGCCTTCCTCGGCGCGCGGCTGCGGCCGGGCGTGGAGATCGTCGCGCAGGCGCTGGGGCTGGAAGCGCACCTGGCCGGCGCCGATCTGCTGGTTACCGGCGAAGGCCGCCTGGACGGGCAGAGCGCGCAGGGCAAGGTGCCGGTCGGCCTCGCCCGCATCGCCCGACGCCACGGTGTGCCGGTGCTGGCCATCGCCGGCGGCCTGGGCGAGGGCGCGGCGGACCTGCAGGCGCAAGGGATCGACGCGCTGTTCGTCGCGGTGCAACGCGTGTCCACGCGCGAGGCCGCGCTGGCCGATGCCGCCGACGCCC
>NZ_AQOJ01000859.1:0-672 GCF_000364685.1 Xanthomonas sp. SHU 166 | reverse complement strand
GCGCGCTGCACCGCCGGCCGCGCCGCCATGCGCTCGGCGTAGGCGCGGGTCGGCGCCGGCGGGTCGAGCAGGCCGAACGCCAGCATCCAGCCCAGCGCGCTGCCCCACAGCACGTCGGCGGCGCTGCAGCGCGCGCCGAGCAGGTAATCGCCGCGCGCCAGTTGCGCGTCCACCACCGCCAGCACGGTATCGCAGTCGGCATAGGGCGACATCGCCCGCGGTGGCGGCTCGCGCTTGAGCGCGCGGTCGACCAGGGCCGGCTCGAAGCAGGCGCCGTAGAACGCCAGCCAACGCAGGTAGGGGCCGCGCAGCGGGTCGCCGATCGGCGGTGCCAGCCCGGCCTCGGGATACAGGTCGGCCAGGTAGGGGTAGATCGCGCCCTGCTCGGTCACCACCGCGCCGGCGTGCACGATCGCCGGCACCTTGCCCATCGGGTTGATCGCCAGGTAGTCCGGCGCCAGTTGCGCCTGCCGGTCGAAGTCGATGCGCTCGATGGCGTAGTCGGCGCCCAGCTCCTCGAGCAGGATCAGCACGCCGCGCGAGCGCGAATGCGGGTTGTGGAACAGGGTGATGTGGCGGTCGCTGGTCATGGGCGGCTCCTGGCTGGTCGGTGCGAACACCCTAGACCCCATTGCGGACAGATCCTGTCCGCAATAGCGTGCGCCGATGTCA
>NZ_AQOJ01000858.1:0-696 GCF_000364685.1 Xanthomonas sp. SHU 166 | reverse complement strand
GCTCGATCGCCACCAGGCCGCGCTGGCCGAGCCGATGCCGCCGGCGCAGTGGCGCGAAGTGCTGCTGGGCCTGCTCGAGGCGCTGCTGCCGCAGAGTCCGTCGGCACCGCGCCAGCAGCGCGCGCTGGAGCGCTTGCGCGCGCTGATCGACCAGTTCGCCCGCGACGCCGCCCGCGCCGACTACGCCGACGCGGTGCCGGCCGAAGTGGTCCGCGCGCACTTCGCCGCGGTGCTGGGCGAATCGGACACGCGCGCGCCGCTGCTCACCGGCGGCATCAGCTTCGGCCGCATGGTGCCGATGCGGCTGCTGCCGTTCCGGGTCATCTGCCTGCTGGGCATGAATGATGGAGACTTCCCGCGCCGCGATCCGGCCGCCGGGCTCAACCGCCTCACCGCCGAACTGGGCACCACCCGCCGCCGCCACGGCGACCGTTCGACGCGCGAGGACGACCGCTTCCTGTTCCTGCAGCTGTTCGCCTCGGCGCAGGAGGTGTTCTACCTGAGCTACCTGGGCGCCGACGCGCGCGACGGCAGCGTGCGCGAACCCTCGCCGCTGGTCGGCGAACTGCTGGCCTGCGCCGCCCAGTACCACGCCGATCCGGCCGCGGCCACGGCGCTGGTCGTGCGGCATCCGCTGCAGCCGTTCGCCGCCGCCGCGTTCGGCGCCACCGGTGCCGAGGATGCCGACCCGCGCCG
>NZ_AQOJ01000857.1:0-2551 GCF_000364685.1 Xanthomonas sp. SHU 166 | reverse complement strand
CGCTGCTGGCGCCCAGCCGCGGGCTCGACCAGTACGGGCTGCAGCAACAGGTGTTCGAGGCGGTGCTGCGCGAGGACACCGAGGCCCTGTACGAACGCCTGCGCGCCCGCGCGCTGCTGCCGTCGGGGCCGCTGGGCCGGCGCCAGCTCGACGAGCGCGTGCGCCAGTTGCGCCCGTACGCCGAGGCGTTCCGGCAGTGGCGCGGTGGCGACGCCGCGTCGCTGGCGCCGCGGCTGCAGGTGGACCTCGACGGCACCGCGCTGCATGGCCGCCTTTCGGGCTGGTACGCGCCCGGCGTGGCACGCGTGCAGGTGGGCGCCTTGAGCGGGCGCAGCGCGATCCGCCACGGGCTGGAATGGTTGCTGCTGCGCGCCGTCGGCGAACGCGCGCCCTACGTGCGTTTCTTCGACCACGACGACAGCCTCGGCCCGCATCCGATGGACCGCGAGCCGCTGCCCGCCGCGCAGGCGCAGCAAGCGCTGGGCGAACTGCTGCAGCTGTACCGGCATGGCCGCCAGGCGCCGCTGGCGTTCGCGCCGTACAGCAGTTGGAAGTACTACCAGGCCGCGCGCGCCGGCGATCTCGACAAGGCGATCAAGGACGCCGCCGCGCAATGGCAGGCTAGCTTCGGCTGGAGCGAGGCGGACAGCCCGGAACTGCGCCTGGTCGGCCGCGGCCGCGACCCGTTCGCCGACGCGCAGCGCTTCGCCGACTTCGCCGCCACCAGCCAGCGCGTGTTCGGCCTGCTCGAACAGGGCGACGCCGGCCCCGCGCTCGATCCGGAACGGCTCAACGAAAGCTGGCAGCGCTGGCGCGGCACGCAGGAAGACGCCGAATGAACGCCGCACCCGACCGCGACCCCTACCTGCAACTGCCGCTGCACGGCGTGCGCCTGATCGAGGCCAGCGCCGGCACCGGCAAGACCTTCACCCTGGCGACCCTGTTCACCCGCCTGGTGGTCGAACGCGGCCTGCGTCTGGGCCAGATCCTCGCCGTCACCTTCACCGAGGCCGCCACCCAGGAACTGCGCCGGCGCATCCGCGAGCGCCTGGCGCTGGCGGCCAGTCTGGTACCGGACTCCGCCCCGGACCTCGTAGGAGCGGCTTTAGCCGCGGCCGACCTCGCGATCGACCCATCGCAGCCAACCCCGCAACAAGACCCACCCGACGTCGCCCTCACCCGCGCCATCCTCACCGCGCACCTGGCCGCCAGCACCGAAACCCCCGCGGCCCTGCGCCGCCGCCTGCAGCAGGCCGCCGAGGACATCGACCTCGCCGCCATCTTCACCATCCACGGCTTCTGCGCGCGCGTGCTGCGCGAGCACGCGCTGGAGAGCGGCCAGGCCTTCGCCGCGCCGCAACTGCTCACCGACGACCGCGAACTGCTGCGCGATGTCGCCGCCGACCTGTGGCGGCAACGTGCCGCCGATCCGGCGATGGCCGAGGATCTGGTGGCGCTGTGGCCGGGCGGACCGGACGGCATGGCCATCGATCTGCGCGAACTGGTGCGGCATCCGACGCTGTTGCCGGCCGCGCCGGTCTTTTCCGCCGAGGACGGCGCCGTGTTGCACCAGGCCGCGCAGCGCGCCGGCGTGGCGCTGGCCGAGGCGTTCCGCACGCACGGCACCGCCTGTTTCGAAGCGATCGCCGCGGCGATGGATGCCGGCGTGCTGAGCAAGGTCAGCTACAAGCCCGACTGGCTGACCGCGCTGTGGCACTGGCTGGACGCCTTCGCCGCGGCACCGACCGCGGACGCGCCACCGCATCCGAAGCTGATCAAGCTCACCGCCGCCGAACTGACCGCCGGCACCAACAAGAAGCACGCCGAGCGCACCCCGGCCTCGCCGCTGGGCCACGCCATCGACGGCTACCTGGCCGCATTGGCGCAGCTGGCGCAGTGGCGCACGCAACGTCGCATTTGTCTCTTGCACGCGTTGCGCGCCGACGCGGCGGAGCGGCTGGCCTATCTCAAGCGCCAGCGCCGCGTGCAGACCTACGACGACCTGGTCGAGGGCGTGGCGCGCGCGCTGGAAGGCCCGCACGGCGCCGCCCTGGCGCAGCGGCTGCGCGCGCAGTACCCGGTCGCCCTGGTCGACGAATTCCAGGACACCGACGACCGCCAGTGGACGATCTTCCGCAAGGTGTTCGCCCCGGCGACGGCCGATGCCACCGTGGTGCAGGACGACGCGGCGATCGCGCCATCGCTGTCCACAGCGGACGACACGCCGCCGCTGCTCGCCCTGATCGGCGACCCCAAGCAGGCCATCTACGGCTTCCGCGGCGGCGACGTGCGCACCTACCTGGCCGCCGCCACGGATGCCGAACGCGCGCCGCCGCTGGCGCACAACTTCCGCTCGCGCCCGGCGCTGCTGGCGGCGATCGACGCGCTGTACGCGCAGGCCGGCTACGCCGCGGCCTTCCTCACCGACGGCATCGCCTTCCACCCGGTGCAGCCGGGCAGCAAGCGCGTCGATGCCGACCTGCAGCGCAATGGCGCGCCGGCCCCGGCGCTGACCGTCTGGCGCGCACCGGAACCGCCGCCGCCACCGGCC
>NZ_AQOJ01000856.1:0-459 GCF_000364685.1 Xanthomonas sp. SHU 166 | reverse complement strand
CACGCGGTGCCCAGCCAGGCCGCCGTGATCGTGCGCGACCGCGCTGTGGCCGAGCAGCGGCTGCAGCGCCTGCGCGTCGTCGGGCTGCAGCGCGTCGCCGGGGCCGGCGGCCTGCAGGATCGCGGCGAGCACGTCGCCGGCTTCCACCGAGGGCAACTGGTCGGCGTCGCCGAGCAGGATCAGTTGCGCGCAGTCGGCCACGGCGTCGACCAGCTTGCACATCAGCGGCAGGTCGACCATGGAGGCTTCGTCGATCACGATCAGGTCGAACGGCAGCGGGTTGTCGGCGTCGTGGCGGAAGCGCGGCAGGTCGGGAATGACGCCGAGCAGGCGATGCAGGGTGCTGGCGCCGGCCGTCAGGGCCTCGGCCAAGGTGGGGTCGACGCCGTCGGCGAGGGCGCGCGCCACCGCTGCGCGCAGGCTCTCGGCCATGCGCTCGGCGGCGCGGCCGGTGGGCGC
>NZ_AQOJ01000855.1:0-4427 GCF_000364685.1 Xanthomonas sp. SHU 166 | reverse complement strand
CGCCAGGCACAACGCCGAGCCGAGCCGGCGCGCGACGGTCCCCGGCGCGGTGGCTGCGCGCCCCCCGCGCCGCGCGGGCATCACTCCGCCAGCTTCGGCAGGTGCGTGGCCAGCGGGTCGGTGTCCGCCAGCAGTTCGAAGCGCTCCCACAGGAACCCCGGCGCCACCACACAGCGCACCAGACAGTAGTCGGCCAGCGGACGCGCGGCCTGCCAGGTGCCGGCCGCGATCACCACCGACGGCATGCCACCGCGCTCGCTGGCATCCAGGCGGTAGCGCTGCAGGCCATGCTGCGGATCGAAGCCCAGCAGTTCCAGTGCCCCGCCCTCTTCCCATTGCCAGGTCTCGTCGGCATCGATGCGGTGCCAATTGCTGACTTCGCCCTGCGCCAGCAGGAAGCGGATGGCGGTGCAGGCCGGGCGCAGCGTCTGCTCGTGCTGCACCATCAGGGCAGAGGTATGCACGCGCGCGTAGCGCCCGCCTTCCGGGTGCGGCAGCAGCGACAGGTCGCGCACCAAGGCGGCGATTCGGAAGGCGGCGGCGCTGGACATGCGCCCAGTCTAATCCGGCGCGTGGCCGTGCGGATGTCAGGCCGCGCCATTTCCGCGGCGGCGGCCGCTCGACATCACGAGGGGCGCAGCGAGTCGCGTGCAGGCGGCGTGGCGCCCAGCCGCCTGCCATGCCGCAGGCACAGCGCGAAGAACACCAGCAGATCCCAGCTGTAGCGCTTGAGCAGGCGCCGCGGCTCGCGCAGCAGGCGATAGATCCATTCCAGGCGCAGCCGGCGCACCCAGGCCGGCGCGCGCCGGGCAGTGCCGGACAGGAAGTCCAGCAGCGCGCCCACGCCGAACGCCAGCGGCACCTGCAGTTGCGCCGCGTGCTGCAGCAGCCATCGCTCCTGCAGCGGATTGCCGAACGCCACCAGCAACACGTCGGCGCCACTGGCGTTGATGTGTGCGGCCAGCCCGTCGCCGGCCGCGGCGAACTCGGCATAGCCGTCGCAGGTGCCGACCACCTGCTGCCCCAGCGACTGCCGCAAGGTCTGCGCCGCGGTATCGGCCACGCCGGGCCGGCCGCCGAGCAGGAAGAAGCGCAGCGGACGCGAGCTCTGCCGGCACAGCGCCGGAATCAGATCGGTGCCATTGAGGTTGCCGGCGAAGCGGCGGCCGTGCACCAGCAGCGCGCCCAGGTCCATGCCGATGCCGTCGTTGACGATGCACACGTCCGGCGCAGCCAGTTGCGCACGCAGGGCCTGGCACTGCACCACGAAGTTGGTGTTGGCGAAGAACACCTGGCGGCGCTCGCCGCGCGCCAGCGCCTGCAGCAACGCGGCAACGAACTCGGTCTCGGTGCTGCGCAGGATCGGATAACCGCCCAGCGCCAGCACCTCGCCGGTCGCGCGCTCACCAGAGGTCATGCGGAAAGCTCTCCAGCAGGCCGCGTTGCACCGCGGCCAGGTCGAACACGGTATTGCCGCCCAGCGCCACGCATTCCTCCACCGTGTGCCCGGCATGCCAGCGGCTGCGGCCGGTGCCGGCGTAGTAGTCGTCGTACTTGAAGCGGTCCTCGCCGTTGCCCCAGTCCAGGTACACCGACGGCACGCCGTAGGCTTCGGCCAGGATCAGCCCGTGCAGGGAACTGGACACGACCAGGTCGGCGCCGAGCAATTGCCGCACGAAGGCGGCCGGCTGGCGGTTCGGCAGCACCAGGTGGTCCTTGTACTGCGCATACTTGTCCAACGGTTCGTTGAAGTGCGGCACCACCAGGAACGGCTGCCGTGCCGATGGCGCCAACAGCGCCTCGCGCGGGAAGAACAACGGCATCAGCAGACCCGGATCGCCGTAGACCTCCGGCACCTGCAGGCCGCGCTCGCGCAGGAACGCGCGGGTCTTGGGGCCGCGCACCGCACGCACGTCGAGCTGGCGGAAGGTATGGCGGTCGGCGGGAATCTTGCCGTTGACGCCGCTGCCCCACACGGTGTCGCCGTCGCGGGCGAAGTGCAGCACCGAGCCGATCGCGATCAGCCGCGTGCGCTTGTCGCGCTTGTCCAGCAAGGTGCGGTCGCGCTGGCCAAGCACGTTGGAGACGATGATCTTGGAAAGATGATCGCCGACGTTGATCTCGCCGTTCTTCGGCTTCCACCAGAACAGCGCCCGGCGCTCTTCGTAATCGATCCATTTTTGCAATGCGGACATCGGTCCTCCTTGGTTGCGCGGGGGGTACGGCGGACAAGCCGGGGCGTGGACTCAGGCCACGCCGTCGGCGAACAGACGGGTCTCCGGGTAGGCGGCCGGGTCCAGCACCCGGTCGGTGGTGTCGGACCAGCTCAGGCACTGCCGATGGCGCACGTGCGGCGCCTGCAGCGCCTGCCCGATCGCGGCGACGATCGACGCCTCGTCGCCAGGCGTGTAGCCGAAGCGCGACGGATAGCGGCCGACCACGGCATTGGGGCAGACGGCCGGCAGGCCGAAGAAGTCGTACTGCAGCAGCTTCATCGAACTGTCGGCCAGATACGCCGGCACCTGCTCGGACGCGTACGGCGCGATGCCGAAGCGGGCGTGCTTGATGTAGCGGATGGTCTCGGCGTGCTTCATCTCGCCGTACACCACCACGTTGTCGCCATAGCCCGGCGCGCGCCCCATGCCCGAGCCGATCACGTGGAAGGTGACCTGCGGAAAGGCGCGGCTGGCGGCGACGAAGAAATCGGGATCGAACAGCATCGAGCCCACCGCCACCGCATGGATGCCCTCCCCGTACGGCGAGGGGTCGCCGAGCGTGTGCAGGTCGTGGTCCACGCCATGACCGACGTGGTACACGTTGTGGCGGCTGGCGACCTCCTCGGCCATCGCCGGCGACACCAGCGCGATCACGTCCAGGCTCGGCGCCACGCGGTCGAATTCGCGCTCGATGTAGTCGGCGACGTTGATCGTGCTCAAGCCGTCGGAGGCGCGGTACACCTTGCGTGCGGTCGGGTTGATCCGCGCCGCCAGCGCGATGAAGGCCACCGCGATGCCGCTTTCGAACACGATCACATCGGCCTCGCGCATCCAGCGGATCAGCGTGTCCGGCGCACGCGCCGCGTAGACCTTGAACATCAGGTCTTCCAGCGGTCGCAGCCAGCGCCGCCGGGTGTTGAACGGATGCAGCAGCGCGCGCCACAGATAGCAGTCCACGCCGTTGTGGCGGACCACCTGGTTGGCGGTGGCGTCCAGCGGCAGGCGCAGGTCGCCTTTGAGCCGCGACAGCAGGCTGTAGCGCAGCGAGAAGAAGCGCGTGGTGCCGCGCTTGGCCAGCTCGTCGGCAATGAAGTGGATGTTGGCGCGCCGCGGCGTGCGGTAGTCGTGCGCCGACAGCACCAGATAGCACGGCGCACGCCCACTGGTGGCCGCGTCCGGTGCCGATGCGGGCAGCGCCGCTGCGGAAGAATCGCTCATGCGCTCGCTCCTAGGCGGATGGAAGGGAAAGAAAGACGCGGCAGTCCGGCGTTCATCGCGGTCCCCGCGCCTGGCGCAGCAGCGTGCGCATCTGCAGGATCGCCAGCACGTCGCGGCGGAACGCCGGCCACAGCGCGAACACCAGCAGGCCGGACAGTGCCATCGCCGCGGCGCCAACGATGAGCTGCATCCACAGCGACGCGCCGCCCCACTGCTGCGCGGCCAGGTAGGCGGCAACGCCGCAGACGCCGTAGCCGAGCACCGCGCGCAAGGCGTTGTTGAACAACTCCCAGGCCGGGATCTGCGGCGCGATGCGCGCGATCCAGATCACCGACAGCGGCCACATCACCAGCAGACCCAGCGTGTAGCCCACGGTCACGCCCATCACGCCCCACAGCGAGCCGGCGAAGATGCAGGCGATCAGCATGACTCGCCCGACCACCGAATAAACCAACTGCTGACGCATCAGGCCCAGCGCCAGGAACACCCAGTAAGTGGCGTAGGAGGCGGTCTGGAAGATGCCGCCGAGCGTCAGTACCTGGAACAGCGGCACCGCCGGCCGCCACTGTTCTCCCAGCACCAGCACGATCAGCGGCATCGCCAGCGCGCAGGCGAAGGAAAACAGCGCCACGATCAGGTGCACCATCACCGTCTGCCCACGCAGCAGGAAGTTGCCGAAGCGCGGCGGGTCGTCCTGCAACTGCGACAGCACCGGCAGCGCCACCGAGGTGGCCGGCGCGTTGATCTGGTTCAGCGGCATCATCAGCAGCTGGAACGCGCGGTTGTACAGGCCCAGCGCTTCGGCGCCGATGCGGTGGCCGATGATCACCTGGCCGACATTGCGGCTGGCATAGCCGAGCAACTGCGCCGCCATCAGATTCCAGCCGAAGCTCAGGAAGGTGCTCATCGGCGCATCGCGCCGGTAGCCGCGCGGCAGCCAGCGCGCGCAGGCGCCGGCGATCAGCAGATTGACCAGCGCCTGCACCACCTGCT
>NZ_AQOJ01000854.1:0-11000 GCF_000364685.1 Xanthomonas sp. SHU 166 | reverse complement strand
CCAGTAGCCGTAGCCGGCCAGGGCCACGCCGACGCCGGCCAGCAGGCCCAGCACCTGCGCGCCGACGTCGCTCAGCGAGACCTGGCCGAAGCGCAGCGCACGGCTCAGGTGCGCGCGGTACTGCGTGGTCATGCCGTTGAGCAGGAAGGTCACCGCCAACGCCTGGGAAATGCCGAGCAAGGCCGGCTCGCGGTAGAAGTGCGCGATCCACGACGAGGACAGGAACACCACGATCGCCAGCGCCAGGCCGATGCCGCTGTTGATCCAGAACAGGTTGTCGCGCTGTTCGCGGCTGACGTGCTTGGCCTGGATCGCGGCCGAGGACAGGCCGAAGTCGCGCAGGATCTCGGCCATGCCGACGATCGCCGTCACCATCGCCATCAGGCCGTAGTCGTAGGGCGTCAGCAGCCGCGCCAGCAGAATGATGCCGCCGAACTGCACCACCATCTTGGCCAGTTGCCCGGCCATGGTCACCGCCGCACCGCCGGCGGCGCGGGCGCCCAGTCCGGGTTGCGGCGCTGCCGGCCGCGGGGTCTCGGCGCTGCTCATGCGCGCTCCCCGCGGCGCGCGGTCAGCGCCTGCAGATAGCTGCGGTAGTGCTGCAGGCCGATGCCGTTCCAGTCGCGCCGCGACAGGTCCGGGACGGCGTCGGCCGGCAACTGCTGCGCCTGCACCAATGCCTGCGCCAGTTGCGCCGCATCCAGCTCGCCCCGGTACAACTGCACCCACTGCGCGCCGACCTCGTCGGCGATGGCGGCATTGGCCTCGCTCCACGGCGCCAGCACCGGGCGCGCCAGCGACAGCGCCAGCAGCAGGGTGCCGGAGTTGTGCATCTGCCGGTACGGCAGCACCACCAGTTCGGCCTCGCCGATCTCCTGCGCCAGCACCGCATCCTCCACGTACTGCAGGCGCGCACTGATCCGCGGATCCTCGGCGCAGGCGCGCTCGACCACGCCGCGGATCTGCGCATCGATCGGATTGCCGGCGATGCGCAGGCTGAGTTGCGGATCGGGCAGCGCGCCGAACGTCGCGATCAGCGTCTCCACGCCCTTGTACGGGCGCAGCAGCCCGAAGTGCAGCAGGCGCCCGGGAACGCGCTGCGGTTGCGGCAGCGGCGCGTACCAGTCGCGGTAATGGCCGTGCAGGATGGTGTCGGTGGCCGGCGCGCGCGCGGGCGTGGTCGCGTTGATGCGGATCCAGCGCGCGGTCTGGCGGTCGATCCAGCGCAGCAACAGGCGTTCGCGCCAGCCCTTGTCCTCGTGCGGCGCCACGTTGTGCAGGGTGCGCACCAACGGCACCCCGGCCAGGCGCAGCCGCAGCAGCAGCACGGCGACACAGAGCTGCTTGGCGAGGGTGCCGAGCGCCGTGCGATGCCGCAGCAGGTACTCCGGCCAGTGCAGGTGCAGCACGTCGTAGCGCGACAGCAGTGCCGCGCGCATGGAGAAGAAGCGCAGCTGCACCTGCGGCGGCAGGGCCGCGTAGAGCTGGGTCAGATAGGGATTGGTGGTCGCGGTCGGGCGCTCGGTGGACAGCAGCACGGTGACCGCCGGCGCGGCCTGCTGCGACGTGCCCTGGCGCTGGCTCTCGCCGCTCATCGGCCGCCCTCCGCGCCGCCCAGCGCCAGGCGGTATTCGTCCAGATAGGCGCCGACCACGCGGTCCCAGTCGTAGCGATGCGCGTAGGCCATCGCCGCTGCGCGCTGCGCGGCGAAGTCCGCATCGGTGCCGGCGGCGAAGGCGCGCACCGTGGCCGCGGCCACCTGCGCATCGGCCGGGTCGACCAGCACGCCCTGCCCCGACTCGCGGTGCAGACGCGCGAACGGCGGGATGTCGCTGAGGATCGGCAGCAGCCCCGCGCTCATCGCTTCCACCGCGGCCAGGCCGAATCCCTCGTGCCGCGACAGGCACACGAAGTACTGCGCGCTGCCGAGCAGCTGCGCCAGTTGCGCCTGGGTCGGCGCCACCTGCAGGCGCACCCGCTGCTGCAGGCCGCGCTCGGCGATCGCCTGCTGCAGGTCGGCCACGCTGAAGTCGTATTCGCGCCCGGCCACGATCAACTGCCAGGCCGGATCCTGTGCGGCCAGCGCGCGCAAAAGGTCCAACGTCTCCAGCAGGCCCTTGTTGACCGACCAGCGCCCGAAGTAGATCAGCGTGCGCCCGGGCGTGGCGCTGCCCTGCCCGGCGAACTTGTCCACGTCCACGCCGTTCTCGATCACCCGCAGCCGCTGCGGCGCGACCACCTGCGAGAACAGTTGGCCGTCGTTCTCGCTGGTCGAAACCACCCGCGCGTAGGCGAGTGCCGAGGCGCGGGTGAGGGTCCTGAACCAGAGCATCTTCAGGCGCGAGGCATAGGTGGTGTGGAAGAAACCGCCATGGGTGGAGACGATCATCGGCACACGGTGCAGCGGCCGGGTCAGGGCCAGGAAGTCGTAGAAGAAGTCGATGCCATGCACGTGCAGCAGATCGGCGCCGCGCACCGCCGCCAGCACCGACGGCGCCAGCGGATAGCGCGAGGAGCCGCGGTACGGCAAGCGCACGATCGGCACGCCCTGGTGGCTGTCGCGCGGCGCCAGGCGCTGCTGCGGATCGGTGAACACCCGGTCCAGGCTCACCACCTCGACCTGGTCGCGGCCCTGCTGCAGATGGCGGCGCGCGATATTCAGCACCACCTCCTCCATGCCGCCGACCGACGGATGGAACTGGCGCACCACATGCACCACCTTCATGCCCGGCCTCCGTCGCGCCCGTGCGCGGCCCGCAGCGCCGCCGTCATGCCGTCGCTCCCGCGACCGCACTGCGGCGCACGCCGATCATCCACGGCGCGATCCGCACCAGCACCACGCGGATCGGCACGCTGGCCAGTACCGCCAGCACACTCACCGACACCGCCCAGGCCGGTCCCCAGGCATCGCCGCGGACCAGACCAGTGCGGGCGGCGACGCCGGCCATCACCGAGAACAGCAAGGTGTGCGTGCACAGGATCAGCAAGGTGTTGCGCCCGATCCACTGCAGCCAGCCCCAGTGCCGCACCAGCCCGGCGACGCACAGCGCCATGGCGCTGCCGAGCAGGCTGGCGGCGAGGAACCCCAACGGGGAATCGCCGAACTTGAGCATGTTCACGTCCACGCGGCCGTTGTGCCAGGCGATCGCGAACCAAGCCGCGCCCAGCAGCAGCGCCGCCAGCGCATTGCCGGCCGGCCGTGCCGGCCACCACTGCGCCCGCGTCGCGGCGAGCGCGCCGATCGCGAAGAAGCACAACGCCACCGGCAGCACGTCCAGCGAGAACGGCAGGCGCATGTCCTGCCCCGGGAACCAGCACGCCCAGCCCCAGGCCAGCGGCAACGACAACCCGGCCAGTACCGGCAACGACAGCGTCCGACGCAGCGCCAGATACGCCAGCGTGGTCACGAACAGTGCCGGCAGGAACCACAGCGCAGGCATCACGTAGAGCTTGGGCCCGATGCCGCTGACCAGGCCCAGCAGCGGCTCCCACCACGGCCGGTCGCCCCACAGTTGCGCCTTGCTGCCGATATGCCGGGTCAGCATCCAGTACGCGTAGGCAACGAAGAAGAACGCCATATAGGGAAGCAACAGGCTGCGCGCCAGCTTGCCGACCGTGGCCAGGCTCAGCGGGCGATTGCCGAAGGCCTCGCCGACCCAGCCCGACAACAGAAAGAACATCGGCACGTGGAAGCTGTAGGCCAGGATCACGTAGGCGTGCGGAATGCCCTTGGCATGCCCGAACACCACCAGCAGGATCGCGATCGCCTTGGCCGCATCGATGCGCATGTCGCGCGGCGCGCTCGCCCATGCGCTGCGCCCCTGCGCCGGCACGGACGCGGAGACGGCCGTGGCGGGCGCGCTCATGCCGGCACCGCCGGGATGCGGGGAGCCGGCGCCAAAGGCACTGCGGCTGACTCGCGCAGGCGGGGCGCCATCTGCCACAGGCATCCGCAGACGAACCACCACAGCGCCGCGGTCTTGATCGAGAAGTAGCCGTTGGAGACCAGCAGGCTCAGCGAGAAGGCGAAGATCAGCAGGTTCTTGAACAACTGCCCTTCGATGGTGCGCATCAGCATCGCGAACGAGTACGCCAGCAGGAACGCCAGCACCAGCAGCACCGACTGCGAGGAGATGAAGTAGGCGATGCCGCTGTCGAAGTAGCGGTACGGCTGATCCACGTCCAGCCCCATCCACGCATCGGCGCTCATCCTGCGGATCGAATCGACGGTGAAGAACACCCGGCCCAACGTGGTGTCCTCGTAGCTCTGGATGCCGGAGGCCCACACCAGCAGCCACGCTCCGCCCATCACCGCGAAGAAGATCAAGAAGCCCAGGCGCTGGTCCATACGCAGCAGCAACGGACTCAGCAGCGCCATCATCACGCAGGTACCGGCGGCCAGGCGCCCGTCCGAGGCCACGATCAGGAAGCCGATCATCGCCACCGAGGCGACGATCGCCAACGGCCGCATCCAGCGCCAGAACGTCAGCAGGATCGCGGTGAAGAAGATGATGAAGTTGCCCATCGTCACCGGCTCGATGAATACCGAGGAGGCGCGCGGCAGGTTCGAGGACGGCAGGAAGTTGCGTGCGCCGGGCCGTGTCGCACTGACGAACAGGTTGCTGTCCTGATTCCAGAAGCTCGACGCGCTGGCGCCGCGCGCGTTGACGAAATAGCTCTTGGGGTTGACCACGTCGCCGTAGACCTTGGGCAGCGCCAGTTCGAACACCGCCACCAGCGACACCAGCAGCGCCATGCGCACGAACATGCGCGGCAGCGAGCCGGTATACGCCGCGCCGAGCATCAGGAAGGCGAACGGGATCAGCGCATCGCGGAAGAACTTCGGATCCAGCGTCCACGCCATGAACAGGCGCACCAGCATCAGCAGCGCCAGCAGCGCGATGCCGGTGAACACCATCGCCATGCGCTTGCGGTCCAGCGCGCGCATACCTAGCAGGAAACAGGCCGCATAGACCGCCAGTTCTACCGCGTAGGTCATCGCCGGGCTGACCCGGAACACCTTGGCGTTGATCACCGCCAGCACGAAGTTGTAGCCGACGGCGAACAGCAGTACCAGCTCGATCAGCAGGTTGCGGCGCTGCTCGCGCAGCGGCATGTCCGGCACGCTCAGCATGCGCACCTCGCTGCGGCGGCGGCGCGTTGCACGCCAACGCGGCCATCGGCTGCCGTCACGCGCGGCAGAAACGTGTCGCGCGCCACGTCATTCGACGCAGGCAGCACGGGAACGACGGCGACGCGGAGGCGGCGCCGGCGCTGTTCACGGTCGGCGGGAAGAAGACGCATCGGGCGCATCAGTAGGCGGTCTTCTGCCCGAGCACCTTGAACGCGGTCAGCACGATGATCCGCGTATCCAGCCACAACGACCAGCGGCGGATGTAGTCCAGGTCGTACTGGATGCGCTTCTTCATCGTGCGCAGTTCCGGCGTCTCGCCGCGGAAGCCGTTCACCTGCGCCCAGCCGGTGATCCCCGGCTTGACGTAGTGCCGCTGCATGTAATGGTGGATCAGCTTTTCGTAGTGGGTGTTGTGCTGCGCCGCGTGCGGACGCGGCCCCACCACAGACATGCTGCCGCCGAGCACGTTGAACAGCTGCGGCAGTTCGTCCAGGCTGGTGCGGCGCAGGAACGCACCGAAGCGGGTCACCCGGCTGTCGCCGCGCGTAGCCTGCACCACCACGTCGCTGGGCTCCTGCTGCACGCGCATGGAGCGGAACTTGTACATGTAGAACTCGCGCCCGCCCAGGCCGTGGCGGCGCTGGCGGAAGAACACCGGGCCCGGCGAGCTCAGCTTCACGCCCACCGCGATCGCCAGCATCAGCGGCCACAGCACGGCCAGTGCGGCCAGGGCCACCAGCTTGTCCTGCAGCGCCTTGGCGACCACGAAGTAGGTGTTGCGGTCCACCCCGCCCTGGCGCAGGTTGATCACCGGCACATTGCCGATCTGGTCGCCGGACTGGTTGAGCATGCCGAAGTCGAACAGATCGGGAATCAACCGGACCTGGATCGGATAGCGGTCCATGCGCTGCAGCAGCTGCTTGATGTGGTCGCGCTCGCCCAGCGGCAGCGAGATCCACACCTGCTCGACCTGGTGGTCGTCGAGGTAGTCGATCAGCGCGTCGGCGGTGCCCTCGCCCAGGCACTGCAGCTTCTGCGGATGGTCGGCCACCGACAGGTCGTAGTCGCTGCTGAAGTAGCCCACCACCTGCATGCCCACCCAGGGATTGCGGCTCAGGTAGTTGTGAATCTTCACCACCGGATGGCGCAGACCCACCACCACCACGCGCTGCACGTCCACGCCTTCGGAGCGCAGCCGGTTGAGCACGCCGCGCACCAGCGTGCGCGAGAGCAGCAACGTTCCCAGGCTGGTGACGAACCAGGTGCCGATCCACAGCCGCGAGACCTGCTGGCCGAACTGCACCACGAAGGCATGCATGGCGAACAGGGCGAACACGCCGCCACAGGCCAGGCTCAACACCATCATCTCGCGCAACAGGCCGCGCCCGCGCCAGCTGCGGTACAACGGGAACAGCGCGAAGCAGATCACCGCGTACAGCAGGGTGGTGCCGATCGCCACCCTGTAGGCCGGTTCCGGCATCCAGGTGCCGAACAGCAACCGGTGGGTGAGCAACGCGCCGCCGACCATGACGGTCAGGTCGGACACGCGCAACAGGATGTCTGCCGCGGCCGCGTACTTGGACAACATGCGCGGCGAGGAGGTCGTATAGGTGGCGCTACTCAGGTCTGCCAAAAGCATGATCGGGATTCCTATCCAAACCCGGTCGATCGGCATGCGGGGGAACATGCGACGCCGCCGGGCCTCGATTTCGCCTGCCTGTGGACCGCTGCGGCGCCTCCCTCGCCGACCCCAGGTCCACGGCAGCCCGTGATTACTTCAACAGAACAACGTCTTCGTACAACCGCGCTGGAAAATAATGGAGCACCTCATTGCCTAGCTGAACCACGTATCACCTCACTGAAGACTGTGCGTCGAACCGATGCCGTTGTGTGCGGTGCGGCACGCACCCACGCCTCGCGCGGTGCGGCGCGCCATGGCACCGCGACATCACGCCGATGCCGCCGCCGCGGCTTCGGCCTCGCGGATGAAGTAGCGCACCAGCGCCACCGCCACCGCCAGGAACAGGCCGAACACGAAGGCCAGCGCCAGGCCGAGCAGCTTCTTCGGCGAACTCGGCTTGCCCGGCACATCGGCGCGGTCGACGATCGAAATGTTGTTGGTGCCCACGTTGCCGACCACGCCGATCTCCTTGTAGCGCTGCAGCAGCGCGTCGTAGAGCTGGCGGTTGGTATCGGCCTCGCGGCGCAGCATGGTGTAGCGGATGCTGCGGGTCTGCAGGTCCAGTTCGTCGTTCTTCAGCGCGGCGATGCGGTCGGCCAGCAAGGTTTCCTGCTGACGCGCCGATTCATAGTCGTTCTTCAACGCGCTGCGGATGTTGGCGACCTCGTCGGCGATCTGCCGCTTGGTCTCGGCGATCTGGTTCTGCAGGCGCTGCATCTCCGGGTAGCCGGGCTGGAACGTCGCCAGCTTCTGCTGGTAGTCGGCGGTCATCTTGGCCTGCTCGGCGCGCAGATTCTGGATCAACGGGTTGCTGACCACCTGCGGCAGGCCCATGCCGTCGCCGATACCGGCCTGGCGCCAGGCCGCCTCGGCCTTGATCCGCGCATCCTGCGCCGCGGCCAGGCGCACATTCAGTTCGCTCATGTTCTGCGTCGGCAGCGAGGGCTTGTCCTCGCCCATCGACACGATCTGTTCCTGGCTGGAATAGTCGACCGCGTTCTTCTCCGATTCCTCGACCTTGTCGCGCAGCTGCGCCAGGCGTTCGGACAGGTAGCGCGCGGCGAACGAGGACGCCTGCAGCCTGCGCTCCTGGGTCGAGGCGATGAACATCTTGGCGTAGGTGTTGGCCACGCGCGTGGCCAGCACGCGGTCGGGCGAATCGAAGTTGATCCGCACCAGCCGCGAGTCGCGGACCGGCTCGATGGTCAACGCATCCAGCACCGGGCCGACCAACGCGTTCTCCGCCGCGGCAGCGCGCGCCTGCGGCGTCGGCGCACGTCCGTCGCCGTTGTCCTGCAGCTTCTCCAGGGCTTCGTCGACCAGCGGCTTGAATGCCGGCGCCTCAGTCAGCTTGGCCTCGCGGATCACCTGCCGCGCCAGCGACCGGCTGCCGAGCAGTTCGTACTGGGTCTGGTAGAAGTCGCGATCCTGCGGCGATTCCACCGGCATCAGGTTGGCGACATTGGCGACGTTGAGCGATTCGCGCTCGATCTGCAGCACGCTGGTGGCGCGGTACTTGGGCGTCATCAGCAGGAGGACCAGCAACGCCAGCAGGACGACTGCCCCGGTGATGCCGATGATCAGCCAACGCTGCCGGTACAGCGCATTCCAGTAATCCAGCAGGCCGATGTCGGCCGGGCTCAGCGGGGCACCCACAGGACGCGGGTGCGGCGCGGAAGCGGGAGGCAAGGTGGAGGCGCTCATCGGTAGGCCCTCCAGACCATCACGAACGGGGTCAGCTGCACCACGGTGCGCAGCAACACCAGCGCATCGGAGCGGTACACCACCACGATGTCGCCGCCGTAGATCGCCGGATCGGGCGCGGCGCCCTTCTGGATCTCGCGCAGATCGAAACGCGCCAGCATCTTCTGTCCACCGACGGTGCGGAACACCACCACATTGCCGCGGCTGGCCACGTCGCTGACGCCCTTGCCCAACGACAGCGCCTGCTGCAGGGTCAAGGCGGAGCCCTGGATGGGATAGATGCCCGGCTCGCTGACCGCACCGGTGACCGTGACCCGGTTGCCGGTGAACTCGTCGACCAGCACCGACACCTGCGGGTTCTGCAGATAGCCGTTGCGGTAGCGGTCGGCGATCTCCTTCTGCAGCGCATTGACGCTGGAGCCGGCGGCCTTCACGTCGCCGATCAGCGGCAGCGAGATGCGGCCCTCGTTGTCGACCCGCACCTGCCGTTCCAGGTCATCGACCTGGAACACCTTGACCGTCAGCAGGTCGCCCGGGCCGAGCAGGTATTCCGGCTTGCCCATTGAAGCGGCAAGCGGATCGCCCGCCGGCAGGTCGGTACGCATCGCCGGCCCGCTGCTGCATGCAGACAGCAGCCCCAGGCAGAACAGGGCCAGCGCCCAGTGGAAGGTCACGGAAAGTTTACCCATGCGCGATGCTGATGCCCTCTGTCGGTTGGTTTTCGAAGCGCCGCACTCCCCCAGCCGGCCAGGGTTCCGTTCCCGGTCGGAGGATGATTACGGTGTCAATTCCTGCCTGGGACGAACGGCCCTGGCCAACAGCGAAGCTTCGTGTTGCAACGCACTATGGCACAGGCATCTGCCGCCACCAAGGCGTTACCCGACATTTTTTTGACGCAGTAACGCGAGGGTTCAACTACATGTCCGGCTATTCAGCGTAGCAAGGACCCGTGAACGTTCCATCGACGCGATGTTAACGTGATCAATGTCAACGCATTGACGCTGCGTAGCTCTCAGTTCCCATGGGGCTTTCCGCTCTGGCGGGGCGACGACGCCGTCGCGGGACAGCGCAATCCCACGCATTTTGTCTACGGCGACGCGCCCGCCTCTCTGCGCCGATACAGATCGCCCTATGTCGCGATACCGACACGCATTGCCATCCCGGCGGGCAGCCCATTGCCGACACCGGCCGCACGCGCGCCGCCGATCCGACGCGCCCAAACAAAAAGGCCCATGTCGCAGACATGGGCCTTCGAAAGATGGTCGGGGTAGCCGGATTCGAACCGACGACCACTAGTCCCCCAGACTAGTGCGCTACCAGGCTGCGCTATACCCCGGTGTGTTGCGTCTCCGCCGTCATGGCGGACCCGCCTTGCGGCGAGCTGGCGATTATAGCGGGTTTGCCGCGGCCATTCCTAGCGGCAGCAGCGCCGCCATGGCTCACCGCCGCAGCAACTGCAGGACTTCTTCCAGCTCCTGCCGCACCTGCTTGATGATCTGGTTGCTCAGCGCCGATTCCTGGCGGGCACCCTCGCCTTCCAGGCGCAGGCGCGCGCCGCCGATGGTATAGCCCTGTTCGTACAGCAGGCTGCGGATCTGCCGCACCATCAGCACGTCGTGGCGCTGGTAGTAGCGCCGGTTGCCGCGCCGCTTGACCGGTTCCAGGCTGGGGAATTCGGTCTCCCAGTAGCGCAGCACATGCGGCTTGACGTCGCACAGCTCGCTGACCTCACCGATGGTGAAGTAGCGCTTGGCCGGAATCGGCGGAAGTTCGCGATTACTGCCCGGGTCCAGCATAAGCCTCCACTCGCTCCTTGAGCTTCTGTCCGGGGCGGAAGGTCACCACCGTCCGCGCCGAAATCGGGATCTCTTCGCCGGTCTTGGGATTGCGGCCGGGCCGTTGGTTCTTGCGGCGCAGGTCGAAGTTGCCGAAACCGGACAGCTTCACCTGCCGCCCCTGCTCGAGCGCATCGCGCAGCACGTCGAAGAACGCATCGACGAATTCCTTGGCCTCGCGCTTGTTCAGCCCGACTTCGTCGAACAACCGCTCGGCCATTTCCGCTTTGGTCAACGCCATCGCCCTGCTATCCCCTGTCCTTCTCAACCACGCATCCGCGCGTCGTGTTCCCGCGCCAGTGCGGCCACCGCATCGGCGACCACCGCCTCCACGTCGCGGTCTGTCAGAGTGCGCGTGTTGTCCTGCAAAATCAAGCCCATAGCGAGACTCTTGCAACCAGCCTCGACCCCGGCGCCGACATAGCGGTCGAACAGCACGACCTCGCGCAGCAAGGGCCCCACCGCCGCGCGCACGCTGCGCGCCAGCGCCGCCCAACTCACCGCGTCCGGCACCACGACGGCCAGGTCGCGACGCACCGACGGGAACCGCGACAGCTCGGCGGCGCGCGGCAGGGCACGCGCGGCCAGCGGCGCCAGGTCCAGCTCGAACGCCAGCACGTCCACGTCGATCTGCATCGCCTGCAGC
>NZ_AQOJ01000853.1:0-1232 GCF_000364685.1 Xanthomonas sp. SHU 166 | reverse complement strand
CCCGCTGGGTTTCGGTCGGCGCGGCGCCGGCTTCCGCCGCCGCGGCGAACACCTTGCCCAGCTCGAACAGGCGCACGCGCCCGGCCTGGCGCGCGGCGTTGCGGCCCAGCGCGGCGACCAGCCCCGGCAGCAGCGACGGACGCATCACCGCCAGTTCGGCGCTGAGCGGATTGGCCAGGGCCACGCGCCCGTCGTGCAGGCCCCACTGGTCCAGCAGCGCAGCATCGACGAAGGCGTAGTTGATGGTTTCCAGCAGATCGCGCGCCAGCAACTGGCGACGCACGCTGCGCTCGTCCAGCTGGGTCTCGCTGTCCATAGCGATGCGCGTGGCGCCGCCGGGCAAGGTGGTCGGCAGGCGGTCGTAGCCGTGGATACGCGCCAGCTCCTCGATCAGATCCTCTTCGATGGCGATGTCGAAGCGGCGGCTCGGCGCGGTGACCTGCCAGCCGTCGGCCGAGGCGACCACGTCCATGCCCAGCGCGCGCAGGATGCGCTCCACATCGGCGTCGGCGATCTCGATGCCGAGCACGCGCAGGATGCGCGCGCGGCGCAGCGCGATCGGTGCCGGCGCCGGCAGGAATTCGGGCAAGGCGGCCTCGACCACCGGGCCGGCGCGCCCGCCGGCCAGTTCCAGCACCAGCCGCGTCGCCAGTTCCAGCGCCTGTCGCGGCAATGCCGGATCCACCCCGCGCTCGAAACGGTGGCCGGCATCGGTGTGCAGGCCGAGCTTGCGCCCGCGGCCCATGATCGCGGCCGGCGCGAAATGCGCGGCCTCCAGGAACACGTGCCGGGTGGTCTCGGTGACCCGGGTGGCGTGGCCGCCCATCAGCCCGGCCAGCGCCACCGGCCGATCGGCATCGGTGATCAGCAGGAACGCCGGATCCAGCACGGCCTCGCGGCCATCGAGCAGGGTCAGGGTCTCGCCGCCGCGCGCGTGGCGCACGCCGATCGGGCCCTGCAAGGTGTCCAGGTCGAAGGCATGCATCGGCTGGCCCAGTTCCAGCATCACGTACTGGGTGATGTCCACCAGCAGCGACAGCGGGCGCACGCCGCTGCGGCGCAGGCGCTCGGCCATCCACAGCGGCGTCTTCGCCGCCGGATCCAGGTCCTCGACCACGCGGCCGCAATAACGCGGCGCGTCGGCGCCCGCGTCCAGCGCGACCGGCAGCGTACGCTCGCTGCTCACCGCGGCCGGCGTCACCGCCAGCGGCAGCACGTCGCTGCCGCAGGCC
>NZ_AQOJ01000852.1:0-3862 GCF_000364685.1 Xanthomonas sp. SHU 166 | reverse complement strand
CCTGCAGCAGCCGCTGCAGGGCGTCGCGGTAGACCGGGTCGCGCTCGCGCTGCCGCAGCACCGGGCCGTCGGCCTCCAGGCCGCAGGCGCGCAGGCTGGCCAGTTGCCGCTCGGCGGCGCCGGGCACGCTGCGCGGGCGGTCCACGTCCTCGATGCGCAGTAGCCATTGTCCGCCGGCGTGGCGCGCCAACAGCCAGCTGCCGAAGGCGGCGAGCAGGGATCCCAAGTGCAGCGGGCCGGTGGGCGAGGGCGCAAAGCGGCCGCGGTAGGGGGGCGGAGACATGGACAAGCTGAATCCTCGGTCAGGTATGCGCTTGAATTCAAGCGGCCAACACCGCAGATTCGAGCCAATCCCGACCATTTAATCAGTGCGGAGCCCACGCTCACATGTTCAATCGCATCGTCCTGTTCCTCATCACCAACCTGGCGGTGCTGGTCCTGGCCGGCATTGTCATGTCCGTGTTCGGGGTCAACCCCAACCAGATGGGCGGCCTGCTGGTGATGGCCGCGATCTTCGGCTTCGGCGGCTCGCTGGTGTCGCTGCTGCTGTCCAAGTTCATGGCCAAGCGCGCCACCGGCGCGCAGGTCATCACCGAGCCGCGCAACCACACCGAGCGCTGGCTGCTGCAGACCGTGCAGCGCCAGGCGCAGGCCGCCGGCATCGGCATGCCCGAGGTCGCCGTGTACGACGGCCCGGAAATCAACGCCTTCGCCACCGGCGCCAACCGCAACAACGCGCTGGTCGCGGTCTCCACCGGCCTGCTGCAGAACATGACCCAGGACGAGGCCGAGGCGGTGCTGGGCCATGAGATCAGCCACATCGCCAACGGCGACATGGTGACCATGGCGCTGCTGCAGGGCGTGCTCAACACCTTCGTGATCGTGCTGGCGCGCGTGGTCGGCGGCGTGGTCGACAGCTACCTGTCGGGCAACCGCGACGGCCGTCGCGGCCTGGCCTACTACGCGATCGTGATGGTGCTGGAACTGGTGTTCGGCCTGTTCGCGACGATGATCGCGATGTGGTTCTCGCGCTACCGCGAGTTCCGCGCCGACGCCGGCGGCGCCAGCCTGGCCGGCCGCGCCAAGATGATCGCCGCGCTGCAGCGCCTGGAGCTCAACCACGGCCAGAGCACGCTGCCCTCGCAGGTGCAGGCGTTCGGCATCGCCGGCGGCCTGGGCCAGGGCCTGCGCAAGCTGTTCATGAGCCACCCGCCGCTGGCCGAGCGCATCGCCACCCTGCGCGCCTCGCACGTCAACGCGACAGTGAGCTGAGGTCGACCGCTACAGGCGCAGGCAAATGCCTGCGCCTGTAGCGGCTTTTGCCAATCCCCAATCCCGAATCGCGGCCCCTCAGGCAAAATCGAACGTCATCCCCGGCGCCGCCAGGCCGACGAACTCGCCCTGCACGTAATCGACGCCGGCACTGAACAGCAGGCTCATCGAGGTCGCGTCGGAGACGAACTCGGCGATGGTGCGGATGCCGGCAGACTGCGCGCGCCCAGTGATCTCGCGGATCTTGTCCTGGTGTTCGCGGGTCTGGGTCAGGTCCTGAGTGAAGCCGCGGTCCAGCTTCAGGAACGAGGGCTGGAAGTGCGCCAGCAACTGGAACGAGTCCAGGCCGGAGCCGAATTGTTCCAGCCCGACCTTGCAGCCCAGGGCGGTGGCGTCGGCCAGGAACTGCTGCGCGTTGCGCAGGTGGGTGAACACCTTGGCCTCCGGCGTCTGCAGCCACAGGCGGTCGCCGGGCACGCCGTGCGTCGCCAGTTCGCGCCGGATCAGGTCGACCATCTGGGTGTCGGCGAAGGCCTCCGGGCTGACCTTGACCAGCAAACTGGTGGCGTGGCCGGCGCGCTGGCGTTCGCCGATGACGGCGATCGCACGCGCGACCACCCAACGGTCGATCTCGGCGGTCAGGCCATGCTCGGCGGCGATGCCGAGGAAGGTCGACGGGCCGATCAGCTCGTCGTTGCGCTCCAGGCGCAGGTAGGCCTCGTACAGCTCGTGCGGTTCGCCCTGCAGGTTCAGCACCGGCTGGTAGTGCAGCAGGAAGCCGTCGCCGGCCAGGGCCTCGCGCAGGTGCTGGACCCAGCGCTGCACGCGCTCCTCTTCGAGGCGATCGGCCGCGCCCGGGTCGAAGATCTTGCAGGCGTTGCCGCCCAGTTCGACGGTCGCCTGCACGTTCTCGCTGGCGCGGGCCAGGACCTGGCCGACGCTGGCGATCTTCTCGCCGATCTGCACGCCGCCGATGCTGACGGTGACCGTGGCCGAGCGCTCGCCGACGCTGAACACCTGGCTGGCGTAGGCCTGCAGCAGGCGCTCGGCCAGCGCCGCGGTGCGCGCGTAGTCGCCTTCCAGCAGCAGCGCGAAGTTGTGCTCGCCGAAGCGCGCCGCCTGCACGTCGCCGTCGATGGCCGCGGCCAGGTGCTGGGCCAATGCGGCGACCAGCGCATCGGCCGAATCCAGGCCGATGTCGGCCAACAGGCGTGCGTAATGATCCGGCTCGACCAGCAGGAAGCCGTACTGGCCCTCGCCGCGGCCGACCTGGGCCACCGCGGTTTCCAGCGCCAGCATGAAGGTCGGGCGGTTGAGCAGACCGGTGACCTGGTCGCGCTGGCGCAGGTCCTCGACCTCGCGCGCCAGTTCCGGGTCGAACTCCTCGCGGCGGCGGAACACCACCTGCACGCAGGCCTCGCCCTCGTAGCTGGCGGTGGCGAATTCCATCGTCGCCGGAAAGCTGTCGCCTTCCAGGGTGCGCGCGTCCACCTGGTACTGCGCCGGCGGCGGCTCGCCCTTGCTCAGCGACTTCAGCAACTGCTTGAAACCTTCCACGTGTTGCGGGGCGACCATGTCCAGCAGCGACACGCCCTCGACGTCGTCGAACGACTCGAACCCGAACATCTCCAGGTAGGCGTCGTTGGCGCGGATGTGCATGCCCTCGTGGATGTAAGCGATCGGATCGCGCGAGGAGGCGATCAGCGCGTCGCAGCGGCGCTCGGTCTCGCGCATCTGCGCCTCGATCCGGCGCAGGCCGCGCCGCGCCTGCAGGTCGGCCCAGGTGGTGCGGACCACCGCCAGCAGGTGCTCGGGCCGCTGCCGCAGCGCGATCGCGCGCGCGCCGCCGGCCACGGCCTCCAGCCATTCCTGTTCGTCGATGCGCTCGGCCAGCACGATGACCGGGATGTCCTTGCCGCTGGCGGCGACCCGTTGCAGCACCTGCGGCAGCGGGATCGACTGCGCCTGCGCGCTGAGCACCAGGTCGATCGGCTGTGCGGTCAGCATCGCCGACAACTCCTCGGCGTGCTGCGGCCGCGACGGGCGCACCGCGATGCCGCTGTTGCGCAGGCTGCTGACGATCGCCTCGGCGTCTTCGCCGCTGTCGTCGACGATCATCAGGCGGAGGGTGATGTCTTTGCCTGTGTGCATGAAGCCTCCCGGGGACGGGGTTTAATACACGATGCCCGCGGTCGCGTCCATGTTGTTCGGGAATGGGGAATCGGGAATGGGGAGTCGCAAGAGCGGACTGCCGTGTCTGAACGTTCGCGCTCGGACCGAGACGCGCGCGCAACGAGCGGTGTTTCGATTCCCGATTCCCGATTCCCCATTCCCGGCCGCTAGGCCGCCAAACCAGCCGCATGGCCCGAGGCCCATGCCCACTGGAAGTTGTAGCCGCCCAGCCAGCCGGTGACGTCGAGCACTTCGCCGACGAAGTACAGGCCGGGCACGCGCCGCGATTCCATGGTCGAGGACGACACCTGGTCGGTGTCCACGCCGCCCAGGGTGACTTCGGCGGTACGGTAGCCCTCGGTGCCGCTGGCCACCAGCGGCCAGGCGCCGAGCAGCTCGGCGGCGGCGCGCAGCTGTG
>NZ_AQOJ01000851.1:0-7167 GCF_000364685.1 Xanthomonas sp. SHU 166 | reverse complement strand
CCCGCCAGCCACACCTCGCACAGGCGTTGTGCGAAGCGGCGCGGCAGTGCCTCGCCGAGTACCGTGCGCAACTCGGCGGCGCCGCGCAGGCGTTTCTGTTCGCGCAGCCAGGTCGCGGCGTCCTGCCCCGGCAACAGGTCCAAGCGCAGGTCGTCGCCCGGTTGCCAGTACGAGGAGATCTGCAGGATCGCCGGGCCGCTGACGCCGCGGTGGGTGATCAGCATGAAGTTGCGGAAGCGCGCACCGTTGCAACTGGCCTCCACCGGCAGCGCCAGGCCGGACAGGTCGTGCAGGCGTTCCTGGTGCTTGCCGCTCAGGGTCAGCGGCACCAGCCCGGCGCGGGTCGGCAGCACCGCGTGGCCGAACTGCCGCGCCAGCTCGTAGCCGAAGCCGCTGGCGCCGAGGCTGGGGATCGACAGGCCGCCGGTCGCCACCACCAGCGAGGCCGCATGCACCGGGCCATCGTCGGTGTCCAGGCGGAACCCCTCGCTGCCGCGTTCCACCGCGCGCACGCTGCAGTCGGTGCGCACCGTCACCCCCGCCGCGGCGCACTCGTCCACCAGCATGCGCACGATCTGCTTGGAGGACACGTCGCAGAACAACTGCCCCAGTTCCTTCTCGTGATAGGCGATGCCGTGGCGCTCGACCAGGTCGATGAAGTCGGTGGGGCGGTAGCGGGCCAGCGCCGACTTGCAGAAGTGCGGGTTGGCCGACAGGAAGTTGCCCGGGCCGGTACCGGTATTGGTGAAGTTGCAGCGGCCGCCGCCGGACATCAGGATCTTCTTGCCGACCTTGTTGGCATGGTCGATCACCCGCACCCGGCGCCCGCGCTGGCCGGCGGCGATCGCGCACATCAGCCCGGCGGCGCCGGCGCCGAGTACCACGACATCGGTGCGGAGGGGAGCGGTCCCGGCGCTCATGCTGCGGCTTTGCGCACCGTGGGGGTGAAGGCGAAGCTGCCGCTGTCGCCCAGCCACTGCACCTCGCCGTCCTGGATCACCACGTCGAAGCGCATGCTGCGCTGGATCAGCTCGGCCGCCGCAGCGACGGCGTCGGCCGGCAGGTCGATCACCTGTACCGGCTTGAGCTTGATCAGCGCGGACGCGTTCTTGTCCCACCAGATGTCCGCGGCGCGGCCGCCATAGTTGGCCACCACCACCGAGCGCGCCCGGCCGCAGGCCTTGCGTACCCGCGACTCGTCGGGCTGGCCGACCTCGATCCATTGCTCGATCGCGCCGGTGTAGTCCATCCGCCACAGGTCGGGTTCGTCGTCGCTGCTCAGGCCCTTGCCGAACAGCAGGCGCTCCTCGGCGTACAGGGCGAAGGTCAGCAGGCGCGCCATCAGCCGCTGATCGGTTTCGGACGGGTGTTGCGCCAGGGTCAGGGAATGGGCGGCGTAGTAGCCGCGGTCCATGTCGGAAATCTGCAGCTCCGCCTTGCGGAGGGTGGCGGTGAGGGCCATGCGGCTACCGGGATCGAGGGCGCACTAGGATACGGTGTGGGGCCGCCCCTGGCCGGGGACTTGTGGGGAAGCGGGAGAATCGAGGCCGGGGGGGCGCGTGTCCGACCCGTGGCCGGGGCGGGGGGAGGGGGAGCCACGGCCACCTCCCGCGTGGTCGCAGGCTCAGTCGCCGTTGTCCGGATCCAGGGCGGATTTGCGCAGTTTCCGCGGATCGGCAGGCGGATCGGCAGCGCCGGCGTTAACTTTAGGGTGAGGTTCAGCTTCCTTGTGGTGGATCCCGGTTTGTCTACACAAACATGTCGCTTTTTGATCACGACCCGCGTATGGTGGCCCCACTGTGTTTGCTAGAGTCACCGTGAATCGTGGCTTGGTGCAGTAGATCTCACGATCCACTTCATCGTTCCGCTCGCTTTACTAACGCCTGCAACTCAGTCTCGGCCTCGATTTCCGATGGCTGCGATTTCTTCAATTCAATGTTTCAGGAGTTAGCAAATGTCTGAGCGTCAGAACGGTACCGTGAAGTGGTTCAACGATGCCAAGGGCTTCGGCTTCATCACCCCGGAAAGCGGCCCGGACCTGTTCGTGCATTTCCGCGCGATCCAGGGCACCGGCTTCAAGTCGCTGCAGGAAGGCCAGAAGGTGACCTTCGTCGCCGTGCAGGGCCAGAAGGGTATGCAGGCTGACCAGGTGCAGGCCGTCTAAGGACGTCTGCCACCGCAAGGTGCCGAACGCCGGGAGCGCAAGCTTCCGGCGTTTTTGTTTGGGTGTTTCTTTTTTCGGACAGCGGGTTCCCGCTGATCGCGGCGCCGTCGCCATGGCGCCAGATGCAGCGACCATGCCCTGCATGCGCGGGTTCACACCTGCATCCGGCTACCATGGCGGCCCCCGAGCTCCGGAGCCGTCGCCATGATCACCGTGCATCACCTCAACCAGTCCCGGTCGCAGCGCGTGCTGTGGTTGCTGGAGGAACTGGCGCTGCCGTACCAGGTGATCAAGTACCAGCGCGATCCCAAGACCATGCTGGCGCCGCCGGAGCTGCGCGCGATCCATCCGCTGGGCAAGTCGCCGGTGCTGGTGGACGACGGTCACGTCCTCGCCGAGTCCGGGGCCATCCTCGACTATCTGGTGGACCGCTACGACACCGGCAGCACGCTGTCGCCGGCGCCGCAGCCGCTGGATTCGCCCGAGCGCCTGCGCTACCGCTACTGGATGCACTACGCCGAGGGGTCGGCGATGCCGCCGCTGCTGATGAGCCTGGTGTTCGGGCGGATCCGCTCGGCGAAGATGCCGTTCTTCGCGCGGCCGATCGCCAAGGCCATCGTCGACAAGGCGATGCATGGTTTCGTCGGTCCGCAGGTGCGCCTGCACCTGGACTGGATGGAGCGCGAACTGGCCGAGACCGGCTGGTTCGCCGGCGACCGCTTCACCGCCGCGGACGTGCAGATGAGCTTCCCGGTGCAGGCCGCCGCGGCGCGCATCGGCCTGCAGACGCATCCGAACCTGGCCGGGTTCGTGCAGCGGATCGAGCAGCGCCCCGCCTATCAGCGCGCGCTGCAGCAGGGTGGTCCATTCGAACTGCTCGGCAGCGCGGACGGCTGAGTTCCGTCCGCATCGTCCGGGTCAGCGGGCGGTGGGACGTGCCGGGCAGGCGCGCACGAAGGCGATGCTGTCGGCCATGACCGGCAGCGCCGGGTCGTCCTTGCGCAGCGCCAGCACCAGGCGCATGTGGCCGACGCCGGGATAGGTCTTCAGTTCCGCCTGCACTCCGGCGTGCTGCAGCGCGGCCTGCAGCGACTGGCTGTTGTGCGGCTCCACCACGGTGTCGGCGTCGCCGTGCAGCAGCAGCGCCGGCGGCTCGTCGCCGTCGACGAAGTTCACCGGCTGTGAGCGCCGCTGTTGCGCCGGGTCCTGGCCGAACATGCCGATCAGGTCCGGATCGGTCAGCGGCAGGAAGTCGTAGGGGCCGGCCAGCCCGACCAGACCGCACAGTTGCCGCGGCGACAGGCCCTGCGCCTGCAGCCAATGACCGTCGGTCGCCAGCAGCGCGGCGATGTGCGCACCGGCGGAGTGGCCCATCAGCACCAGCCGTTGCGGATCGCCGCCGTAGTCGGCGGCATGGCGCTGGCTCCAGGCCACCGCCGTGGCGGCATCGCGCATGAAGCCGTCCAGGGTCACCTGCGGATACTTGCGGTAGTCCGGCACGATCGCGACCACGCCGTGCCGCGCCAGGGCTTCGCCGGCCCAGCGGTAGTTCTGGCGGTCGCCGGTCTTCCAGGTACCGCCGTGGAAGAACACCACCACCGGCGCGTGCTCCACCCCGGCGGGGCGGTACACGTCCAGTGCCAGGCCATGCGCCGCGTCGTAGACGATCCCGCGTTGCTCGTGGAGGCCATGCCGCGAGGAACTGGCGTTGAGGCCGCCGAAGAACAGGCTGCTGCAGGCCGAGACCAGCAGCGAGGACAGGGCGATCAGGGCGTTGCGGGGCCAGCGGGGCGAAGACGGTCGGTCGGACATGGGCGATCCCTGAGAGGAGCGCGGAGCATGCCGCATGGGGGTGTCGGCGGCGAGTGGAGGTGGGGCGTGGAGTGGGGAGTGGGGAGTGGGGAGTGGGGAGTGGGGGTTGGGGAGTGGGGATTGGTCAAAGCGGGGGTTACTGCGCGTACGCTGGGTTCGCGGTGGTCGTACCCTCACCCCAACCCCTCTCCCGGGGGGAGAGGGGCTTTTCGGGCTCTCGCGATACCTGGCGTGCACTGGATGCTCACCTCGCGGACTTTCCAATGAAGCCTGCGGCTTCTACGCTGTCTCCCATGCCCTCCTTGCGTTTCGACAATCGTTTCGTCGCCGAACTGCCTGGCGACCCGGAAACCGGTCCGCGGCGCCGCGAGGTGCTGGGCGCGCTGTGGTCGCCGGTCGAGCCGACGCCGGTCGCGGCGCCGCGGCTGCTTGCGTATTCGCCGGAGGTGGCCGCCTTGCTCGGGCTGTCCGAGCAGGAGGTGCGGGCGCCGGAGTTCGCCGCGGTGTTCGCCGGCAATGCGCGCTATCCGGGCATGCAGCCCTATGCGGCGAACTATGGCGGGCATCAGTTCGGGCATTGGGCCGGACAACTCGGCGACGGCCGCGCGATCTCGCTGGGCGAGGCGCTGGGCGTGGACGGGCGGCGCTGGGAGCTGCAGCTCAAGGGCGCCGGGCCCACGCCGTATTCGCGCGGTGCCGACGGCCGCGCCGTGCTGCGCTCGTCGATCCGCGAGTTCCTGTGCAGCGAGGCCATGCATCACCTGGGCGTGCCGACCACACGTGCGCTGAGCCTGGTCGGCACCGGCGAGACGGTGGTGCGCGACATGTTCTACGACGGCCACCCGCGCGCCGAGCCGGGCGCGGTGGTGTGCCGGGTGGCGCCCTCGTTCGTGCGCTTCGGCAGTTTCGAGCTGCCGGCCGCGCGCAGCGACACCGCCTTGCTGCGGCGCCTGGCCGATCTGGTGATCGCACGCGATTTCCCGGAGCTGTCCGGCACCGGTGGCGCACGCGATGCGGCCTGGTTCGCCGAGATCTGTGCGCGCACCGCACGCATGGTGGCGCACTGGATGCGGGTCGGCTTCGTGCACGGGGTGATGAACACCGACAACATGTCGATCCTGGGCCTGACCATCGACTACGGCCCCTACGGCTGGGTCGACGACTACGACCCGGACTGGACGCCCAACACCACCGATGCGCAGGGCCGCCGCTACCGCTTCGGTACACAGCCGCAGGTTGCGTATTGGAACCTCGGCCGGCTCGCGCAGGCGCTGGCGCCGCTGTTCGACGACGTCGCGCCACTGCACGACGGCCTGGAGCGGTTCCGCGCGGAGTATGCGCAGGCCGAGCGCGACAACATCGCGGCCAAGCTCGGCCTGGCGACCTGCGGCGACGCCGATGTGGCGCTGATGCGCGACCTGCTGGATCTGCTGCAGCAGGGCGAGGTCGACATGACCCTGTGGTTCCGCGGCTTGAGCGCATTGCCGCTGCCGCCGTGGACGCCGGCGCAGGCCCTGGCGGCACTGGCCGACGCGTTCTACGACCCGGACAAGCTGGCGGCGCAGGCGCCGGCGTTCGAGGCCTGGCTGGCCCGCTATGCGCAGCGCCTGCAGCAGGATCCGCTGCCCGCCGCCGTGCGTGCGGAGCGGATGCGCGCGGCCAACCCGCGCTACGTGCTGCGCAACTACCTGGCGCAACAGGCGATCGACCGCGCCGAGCAGGGCGACACCGGCGGCATCGACGAGCTGCTGGAGGTGATGCGGCGTCCCTACGACGAGCAGCCCGGGCGCGAGGCCTTCGCGGCGAAGCGTCCGGACTGGGCGCGCAGCCGGGCTGGCTGTTCGATGCTGTCGTGCAGTTCCTGAGCGGGGCCGGCGCGTGCGCTCAGGGCGCGGTCGCGCCGCGATAGCGCCAGGCGGCCAGGAAGGTCGCCACCACTTCCTTCGCCAGCGCCTGCTGCGCGGCCGCGTCCGGCGCCTGTCCGTTGAGCATCGCGCCGGGATAGGCATAGCCGAAGGTGGCGCCGATGAACGCGGTGGCGGCGAGGGTGGGGCGTGCGACCTGCACGTCGCCGCGCGCGTGCAGGGTCTGCAGCAAGGCGCTCAGGCGCTCGCGCAGGCGGCCGGCGCGGCGCTGGTGCAGCGACTGCAGCAGGTCCGGCATCTGCGCGCTGGCCTGCACCAGCAGGCGATGCAGGCGCAAGGCGTCGGGCGCGTACAGGTGCGCCGGCACGGTCAGCGCGATCTGCCGCAGGGTCGCCGGCAGATCCTGTGCGGTGGCGCTGCCGATGTTCTCCAGCCGGGTCTGCAGCTCCTCGCCCAGCGCCTCGAACACCTGCATCAGCAGCTCGGCCTTGCTGGAAAAATGGTTGTACAGGCTCTGCCGGGTGAGCCCGGCCTGGCTGGCGATCTGTTCCAGCGACACGTCCAGCCCGTGTTCCAGCAGCAGGGTGCGTGCCGCTGCCAGCAGGCGTGGCCGCGCCAGTGCCGGCCGTCCACGCGGGCGCGCGGGCACGACAGTTGTCGCCGGCTCGGCCGTCGCCGTCGCAGTTTGCGCATTCTGGCGGCGAAGGGTTGTGCTTCCCTTCATGATTGTTTTTTTGTCTTTGAGTAAATTAAATGATCCTCCCCGCCGTCCCCAGGATCAAGCGCATGCCCGCGCCTTTCGTCCAGCGCCGCCGCGCGCTGCCGTTGCTGCTGTCCGTCGTCGTGCTCGCGTTCGCCGGCTGCAAGGGGGGAGGCAAGGCCCCGGCGCCGGCAGCGAAGACGGTGGAGGTGGTGACCCTGCAGCCGCAGAGCGTGCCGCTGAGCGTGGAACTGGCCGGGCGTACCGTGGCCTCGGAAGAATCGGAGGTGCGGCCGCAGGTCAGCGGCATCCTGCGCCAGCGGCTGTTCGAGGAGGGCGCCACGGTGCGGGCCGGGCAGCCGTTGTTCCAGATCGAGCCGACCCTGTACCAGGCCGCGGCCAACCAGGCGCAGGCCAACCTGGCCACTGCCGAGGCCACGCTCGCCGCCGCCACGCTGCGCGCCGAGCGCTATCGCACCCTGGGCAAGACCCGGCTGGCCGCGCAGCAGGATGTGGACGATGCGCAGGCTGCCTACAAGCAGGCGCTGGCCAGCCGCGACGCGCAACGCGCGGCGCTGGACACCGCGCGTACGCAGCTGCGCTTCGCCACGGTGCTGGCGCCGATC
>NZ_AQOJ01000850.1:0-13875 GCF_000364685.1 Xanthomonas sp. SHU 166 | reverse complement strand
GGCGGGCGCATCGGCCGCGCGCGGGTGACCCCCGGCGCGCTGGTCACCGCCAATCAGACCGATGCCATCGCCAAGATCCAGCAACTGGATCCGATGAACGTGGACATCACCCAGTCCGGCAATCAGTTCCTGGCGCTGCGTCGGGCGATCGCCGCCGGCGGCGTGCAGCCGGCCAGCACGCAGGTGCGGCTGACCCTGTCCGACGGTACCGCGTATCCGCTGCCGGGCACGCTGGAGTTCGCCGACCTCGACGTGGAGGAGACCACCGGTGCGGTGACCCTGCGCGCGCGCTTCCCCAATCCCGATGCGCAACTGCTGCCGGGCATGTACGTGCGCGCGCTGGTCGGGCAGGGCGTGCGCCAGCAGGCCCTGCTGGTGCCGCAGGCGGCGGTGGACCGCACCCCGCGCGGCGAGGCGGTGGCCTGGGTGGTGGGCGCCGACAACGTGGTGCGCCAGCGCGAGTTCACCACGCTGCGCGCGGTCGGCGACCGCTGGCTGGTCGGCGATGGCCTCAAGCCCGGCGAGCGGGTGGTGGTGGCGGGCCGGCAAGGCCTCAGCGACGGTGCCAAGGTGACGGTGAAGACCGCCGCCGCCGCGGCCGCGCCTGCCGCCGGCCAGGGCTGAGCCGGCATGCTGCCGCGTTTCTTCATCCACCGCCCGATCTTCGCCTGGGTCCTGGCCATCTGCATCATGGCCGCCGGCGCCATCGCCGTGTTCACCCTGCCGATCGAGCAGTATCCGGACATCGCGCCGCCGTCGGTGAATGTCACCGCCACCTACAACGGTGCCTCGGCGCAGACCGTGGAGGACAGCGTCACCCAGGTGATCGAACAGCAGATCAAGGGCATCGACCACCTGCTGTACTTCTCCTCGACCAGTTCCTCGTCGGGGCAGGCGCGGATCAGCATCACCTTCGACCAGGCGGCCAACCCGGACATCGCCCAGGTGCAGGTGCAGAACGCGGTCAACCAGGCGCTCAACCGGCTGCCGCAGGAAGTGCAGCAGCAGGGCGTGACCGTGGCCAAGTCGCAGGGCGATAGCCTGATGGCGGTGGCGATCTACGACCGCACCGACCGCATGGACAACGTCGACATTTCCGACTACCTGGTCAGCACCCTGCAGGACCCGATCAGCCGCATCAACGGCGTCGGCGAGATCAACGTGTTCGGCGCGCAGTACGCGATGCGGGTGTGGCTGGACCCGCACAAGCTCAACGCCTACCAACTGATGCCCGGCGACGTGCGCAGCGCGATCCTGGCGCAGAACACCCAGGTCACCGCCGGCGAACTCGGCGCGCTGCCCACCGGCGCCGAGCAGGAACTCAACGCCACGGTCACCGCGCAGTCGCGGCTGCAGACGCCCGAGCAGTTCCGGCAGATCATCCTGGCCACGCGCGCGGACGGTTCCAGCGTGCGCTTGGGCGATGTGGCGCGGGTGGAGATCGGCGCGGAGAACTACCAGAACAACGCCACGCTCAACGGCCACCCGGCGTCCGGCTTTTCGGTGACGCTGTCCGCCGGCGCCAATGCGATCGCCACCTCCGATGCGATCCACGCCACCATCGAACGGCTCAAGCCGACCTTCCCGCCGGGCCTGGACGTGGCCTATCCGCGCGACAGCACGCCGTTCGTGCGCATTTCGATCGAGAACGTGGTGCACACCCTGGCCGAGGCCATCGTGCTGGTGGTGGTGGTGATGTTCCTGTTCCTGCAGAACGCGCGCGCCACGCTGATCCCCGCGATCACCGTGCCGGTGGTGCTGCTGGGCACCTTCGGCATCCTCGCCGCGGCCGGCTTCACCATCAACACGCTGACCCTGTTCGCGATGGTGCTGGCGATCGGCCTGCTGGTCGACGACGCCATCGTGGTGGTGGAGAACGTCGAGCGGATCATGCATGAGGAACACCTGCCGCCGCGCGAGGCCACCGAGCGCTCGATGGGCGAGATCACCGGCGCGCTGATCGGCATCACCGTGGTGCTGGGCGCGGTGTTCCTGCCGATGGCGTTCTTCGGCGGCTCCACCGGCATCATCTACCGGCAGTTCTCCATCACCATCGCCTCGGCGATGGCGCTGTCGGCGCTGGTCGCGCTGACCCTGACCCCGGCGCTGTGCGCGACCCTGCTCAAGCCGGTGGAACAGGAGCGCAAGCTCGGCCGCTTCTTCCAGTGGTTCAACCGCAGCGTCGAGCGTGGCCAGCAGGCCTACCAGCGCCGCCTCGGCACGGTGCTGCAGCGGCCGCGGCGCTGGATGGCGCTGTATGCGCTGGTAGTGCTGGCGATGGTGGTGCTGTACATGCGCATGCCGACCGGCTTCCTGCCGGTGGAGGACCAGGGCCAGGTGCAGATCCAGTTCACCACCCCGGAAGGCACGCCGCTGGCCAAGACCCAGGCGCTGGGCAAGCGCATCAGCGATTACTTCATGACCCACGAGAAGGCCAATCTCACCGCGATCTTCATGGTGGTCGGCCGCAACAACGCCGGCACCGGGCAGAACGCCGGCCAGGCCTTCGTGGCGCTCACGCCGTGGGGCGAGCGCAACCGCGACAACACCGCGCAGGCCATCATCGACCGCGCCAACGCGCATTTCCGCGGCGTCGGCGACGCCAAGATCAGCGTGCTGTCGCCGCCGGCGGTGCGCGGCCTGGGCCAGTCCAGCGGCTTCGAACTGTGGATCCGCGACAGCGACGGTGCCGGCCGCGCGGCGCTGCTGAAGGCGCAGCAGCAGGTGCTCAAGGAGGCCGGCGACGATCCGCAGCTGACCGCGGTGCGGCTCAACGGCCTGGGCGACAAGGCGCAACTGCAGGTGGACATCGACCACGCCCAGGCCAGCGCGCTGGGCCTGGCGCAGAGCGACATCAACGCGACCCTGGCCACCGCCTGGGGCGGCAGCTACGTCAACGACTTCATCGACCGCGGCCGGGTCAAGCGCGTGTACGTGCAGGGCGATGCGCCGTACCGCGCGCTGCCGGAGGACATCGCGCAGTGGTACGTGCGCGGCAGCGGCGGGCAGATGGCGCCGTTCGCCAGTTTCGCCAGCACCCACTGGACCCGCGGCCCGCAGCTGCAGCAGCGCTTCAACGGCCTGCCGGCATCGCAGATCCAGGGCGGCGCGGCGGCCGGCAGCAGTTCCGGCGAGGCGATGCAGCGAATGCAGGCCCTGGTGGCCAAGCAGGAGGGCTTCGATCTGCAATGGAGCGGGCTGTCCTACCAGGAGCAGTTGTCCAGCAACCAGACGCTGTGGCTGTACACCGCCTCGATCCTGTTCATTTTCCTGTGCCTGGCGGCGCTGTACGAAAGCTGGTCGATCCCGGTGGCGGTGCTGCTGGTGATTCCGCTGGGTGTGGTCGGCACCGTGCTGGCGACCACCCTGGCCGGCTTCGTCAACGACATCTACTTCCAGGTCGGCCTGCTGACCACGATCGGCCTGTCGGCGAAGAACGCGATCCTGATCGTCGAATTCGCCGAGGCGCGGCAGCGTGCCGGGCGACCGTTGCTGGAGGCGACACTGGAAGGCGCGCGTCTGCGCCTGCGACCGATCGTGATGACCTCGCTGGCGTTCGTCGCCGGTGTGCTGCCGCTGGCGCTGTCCACCGGCGCCGGCGCCTCCAGCCGCCGTGAGATCGGCGTGTGCGTGATCGGCGGTATGGTCACCGGCACCGTGCTGGCAGTGTTGCTGGTGCCGTTGTTCTTCGTGCTGGTGCGCGGCCTGTTTCGCGGGTCCGCGCGGCAGGACGCGAGCGCAGCGGCGGCGTAAGTCGTAGACCGACGAGGCGGCTCCGCGACGCGGTGCCGCCTTGCGACTAGACTTTGCGTTCCCCCACGCCATACGACTGTGCGATGAACGATTCCTCCTGCTGCGGCGCGCCCAGCGACGCACCGGCCCACTGGTCCGGCCGCATTCGCGATATCGCCGATTTCCCGAAGCCGGGCATCGTGTTCAAGGACATCACCCCGCTGCTGGCCGACGGCCCGGATTTCGCCTCGGCGCTGGACGAGATGGCGCGTCCGTGGCGCACCACGCCGCTGCAGGCGGTGCTGGGCATCGAGTCGCGCGGCTTCATCCTGGGCGCGGCGCTGGCGCACGAACTGCGTACGGGCTTCGTGCCGGTGCGCAAGCCAGGCAAGCTGCCGGGCAGGACGGTGACCCAGGAATACGCGCTGGAGTACGGCAGCGACCGCATCGAAATGCACGCCGATGCGCTGCCGGCCGGTTCGCGCGTGCTGCTGGTCGATGACGTGCTCGCCACCGGCGGTACCTTGCGCGCGGCTCTGGCGTTGGCGCAGCAACTGGAACTGGAAGTGGTCGGCGCCGCGGTACTGGTGGAACTGCAGGGGCTGCGTGGACGCGATCGCTGGAGCGAGACCTTGCCGCTGCTGGCGACGCTGACGTACTGAGCACGGCCACTGCTCCTGGCAGCGCAGGTGGCGCGGCCGGGGATCGACGCATTGGGCGCGGCCGACGCCTGACGCCGCAACCGCAGGCGCCGTGTCAGGTCGGGTAGATCACCGTTTCCAGGCTGGGGTCCGCATGCGCTGCGGCATGGCTTAGGTGGCCATCGAACGGACCGACCTTGCAGATCCGGCCGTCGTCGGCGAACACCAGCTGCAGTCCGTGTTCGGCTTCCCAGTCGCAGTTGCATTCCAGACTGATGCGCAGGCGGCCGTCGCGGTAGCGGCGTAGATACGCCTCGCTGCCGAACTGCACGTGCGCCCACACCTCGGCGGGGTCGGCGATGTCCGGCGAAGGCCATCCGTATTTGGCGCACAGCGCCTGCGTGTGCCGGTAGTAGGCGAACACGTGCGGCGCCGCCGCGTCGAAGACCGCGGCATCGAGTTGCAGGAAGGTCTCGATGGCGGGCGCCGCGTCGACCGGAACGTCGCCAGCCTCGCAGCCCACCAGCACGAAGCAGCAACTGCCGCGCATCCACGGGACCGGCACCGCCTCGCTCCACAGGCTGCCGTCCTCGTCCGGTTGCAGCGACGCCAGGACCTGCTGCGCCGCGCTCACAGCTTGGCGACCCGGAAGCGGCGGCCCTTGATCTTGCCGGCCTGCAGCTGCGCCAGCGCCTTGCCGGCATGGGCGCGGGCGATGGCGACGTAGGAGCGGGTGGCGTAGATCGCGATCTTGCCGATCGCCGCGCCGGACAGCCCGGCATCGCCGGTCAGTGCGCCGAGGATGTCGCCGGGACGCAGCTTGTCGGTCTTGCCGCCGTCGATGCGCAGGGTGACCATCGCCGCCTGCGGCAGCTGCGCCGGCCGTGCGGTGGCCAGCGGTGCGCGCGACCAGCGCAGCGGCTGGCCCTGCTCGGTTTCCAGCGCCTGCGCGCGCGCGGTCTCGCGCGGCGCCACCAGGCTCAGGGCCAGGCCGTGCTTGCCGGCGCGCGCGGTGCGGCCGATGCGGTGGCGGTAGGTCTCGGTGTCGGTCGGCAGTTCGTAGTTGATCACCGCCGCCAGGTCTTCCACGTCCAGCCCGCGCGCGGCCACGTCGCTGGCGACCAGCACGTTGCAGCTGCGGTTGACGAAGCGCACCAGCACCTCGTCGCGGTCGCGCTGTTCCATGTCGCCATGCAGCGCCAGCGCGGAGAAGCCGAACTGCTGCAGCGAGCCGGCGACCTCGTCGACCTCCTTGCGGGTGTTGCAGAACACCACGCTGGATTCGGGGGTGAAGCGCAGCAGCAGGCCGGCCACCGCCTTCTGTCGGTAGGTGGGGTCGACCTCGAAGAACTGCTGGTCGATCTCCGGCGCGCTGTCGGCGCCCTCGACGGTGATTTCCGCCGGTTCCTTGAGCAGGTCGCGCGCCAATGCGCGAATTTCCTCGGGGAAGGTGGCCGAGAACAGCAGGCTCTGCCGGTGCTTGTCGCACCGGCTGGCGATCTCGCGGATCGGCTCCTCGAAGCCCATGTCGAGCATGCGGTCGGCCTCGTCCAGCACCAGCGTGCGCACCCCGCCCAGGTGCAGCGCGCGCTTGCGCGCCAGTTCCTGGATGCGGCCGGGCGTGCCGACCACCACCTGCGGGTCGTGCGCCTCCAGCGAGGCCAGTTGCGGCGCCAGCGGCATGCCGCCGGTCAGCACCACCAGTTTCATGTTGGGAATGCCGGTGGCCAGCTTGCGCAACTGTTTGCCGACCTGGTCGGCCAGTTCGCGGGTCGGGCACAGCACCAGCGCCTGCGCGCGGCTCAGCGCCGGATCCAGCTTGTGCAGCAGGCCCAGGCCGAACGCCGCGGTCTTGCCGCTGCCGGTGGGCGCCTGCACGATGACGTCCTGGCCGGCCAGGATCGGCGGCAGGCTCTGCGCCTGCACCGGGGTCATGCGGGTGTAGCCGAGTGCGTCGATGCCGGGCGCGAGCGCCGGGGAAAGGGAGAGGGTGGCGAAATCGTTCATGCGGCATTTTAGCTGGTGGGGCCGGGACTCGGGACCCGGGACCCGGAGCGTCAACAGCAAAAGGGCATTTCGACTCGCACGACGCGCCGCTTTTTGCTTTCCGGGTCCCGGGTCCCGGGTCCCGTACAATACGGCATGCCTCTTATCACTCTGCAGAACCTCGACTACAGCGTCGGCGGCCCCTTGCTGCTGGAAAAGACCGACCTGTCGATCGAGCCGGGCGAACGCATCGCCCTGATCGGCCGCAACGGCGCCGGCAAATCCACCCTGATGAAACTGATCGCCGGCGAGCTCAAGCCCGACGACGGCGAGGTCCGCGTGCAGCAGGGCGTGCGCATCGCCCGGCTGGAACAGGAGGTGCCGCATGGCGCCGCCGGCAGCGTGTTCGACGTGGTCGCCGACGGCCTGGGCGAACTCGGCCATTGGCTGGCCGAGTTCCATCGGCTCAGCCATGCCGCCGAATTCGACGGCGATGCGCTGGGCGCGGTGCAGTCCAAGATCGATGGCGCCAATGGCTGGGCGCTGGACCAGCGGGTCAACGAGACCCTGACGCGGCTGGAACTGGACGGCGACGCCGAATTCGCGCGGCTGTCCGGCGGCATGAAGCGCCGCGTATTGCTGGCGCGCGCGCTGGTCTCGGCGCCGGACCTGTTGTTGCTGGACGAGCCCACCAACCACCTCGACATCGAGGCCATCGACTGGCTGGAAGGCTTCCTCAAGGGCTGGAACGGCAGCGTGGTGTTCGTGACTCACGACCGGCGGTTCCTGCGTGCCCTGGCCACGCGCATCGTCGAGATCGACCGCGGCCAGGTCAGCAGCTGGCCGGGCGACTGGGCCAACTACGAGCGCCGCCGCGAGGAGCGGCTCAATGCGCAGGCGCAGGAGAACGCGCGCTTCGACAAGCTGTTGGCACAGGAAGAAGTGTGGATCCGCCAGGGCATCAAGGCCCGGCGCACCCGCGACGAGGGGCGTGTGCGGCGGCTGGAAGCGATGCGCCGCGAGCGCACCCAGCGCCGCGAACTCGGCGGCAACGTGCGCATGGAGGCCGCGCAGGGCGAGTCCTCCGGCAAGAAGGTGATCGAGGCCAAGGACCTGAGCTTCGCCTTCGGCGCGCGCAGCATGGTGCGCGACTTCTCCACCACCATCCTGCGCGGCGACCGTATCGGCCTGATCGGCCCCAACGGCAGCGGCAAGACCACGCTGCTGAAGCTGCTGCTGGGCGAACTGCCCCCGGACAGCGGCGAAGTGCGTGCCGGCACCAATCTACAGGTGGCGTATTTCGACCAGTACCGCGCCACCCTGCGCGAGGACTGGAGCGCGATCGAGAACGTGGCCGAGGGCCGCGACTTCATCGAGGTCAACGGCAAGCGCAAGCACGTGCACGCCTACCTGCAGGACTTCCTGTTCACCCCGGAGCGTGCGCGCGCGCCGATCACCCGCCTGTCCGGCGGCGAGCGCAACCGCCTGCTGCTGGCGCGGCTGTTCGCGCAGCCGTCCAACCTGCTGGTGATGGACGAACCGACCAACGACCTGGACGTGGAAACCCTGGAACTGCTGGAAGAACTGCTCGGCGACTACAGCGGCACCTTGTTGCTGGTCAGCCACGACCGCGACTTCATCGACAACGTGGTCACCTCGACCATGGTCATGGAAGGCGACGGCCGCATCGGCGAATACGTCGGCGGCTACAGCGACTGGGTACGCCAGCGCCCGGCGACGCCGGCCAGCGCGATGGCGGTGGCCAAGGCCTCGGCCACCGCGGCGGCGACCACGCCGGTGGCGTCCGCTGCAGCGGCGCCGGCGCCCGCGCCGGCCAAGCGCAAGCTCAGCTACAAGGACGCGCGCGAACTGGAGCAGTTGCCGGCGCGGATCGAAGCGCTGGAACAGCAGGTCGCGGCGCTGACCGAGGCGATGGCCGACCCGGCGTTCTACCAGCGCGACGCGGCGGCGGTGACCGCGCACACCCAGGCCTTGAGCCAGGCACAGGCCGACTTGGATGCGGCGTATGCGCGGTGGAGCGAGCTGGACGGGTGAGAAACCGGGGCCCGGGACCGGGGACCCGGGACCCGGAAAAGCAACGGCAAATCAAGCAAGTGGCATTGGTTCCCGCAGGACGCGCTGGCAACGGCGCTAGGCGGGATCCTGCTCTTCCGGGTCCCGGGTCCCCGGTCCCGGGTCCCGGCTGCCGCCCACGAACGCGACGAAACTGACGCCGTCCTGCGCCCACTCGCGGGCGACGTCGTCGAGGATGTCCAGCAGCACGTCGAAGGCCGGCTGCGCCACCGCCTGCAACTGCCCGGCATCCTCCAGCAGCAGCGCGTAGCCGCGCGGGGAGGGCAGCCAGGACAGGTCGCGCAGGCCGTCGGTCAGCGCGTCCCAGTTGCGGCCGAAGCCGGGCGGGAAGTCCAGTTGCGCGGCCAGGCGCATCAGCAACATGGCCTTGCCGGTGCAGCCGTGCAGGTCGATCCGGCACAGCCGCAGGCCGGCGTCGCGGGCCAGGGCGGCGACGCTGTCCAGGTCGCGGTTGGCGACGCGGTAGACGCCGGAGGCGGCCGGCTCGGCCAGGTTCAGCGCGAACGGGAAGCCGCTCATCGCGCCGGCCCCGCGCCACCGACCTGGAAGCTGCGGAAACTGTCGTAGTGGTCGTCGCTGTAATACCAGACTTGCGGCGGCGTGCCGCCGGTGACGATGCGGCGCGTGCCGCGATGCGACAGTCCGGGCGTATCGACGGTGTACTCGCGGTAGTAGCCGCGCGGTTGCGCCGGCAGCCGGTTCTCGCGGTTGCCGAACACGCTGCCGTCCTGGCGATGCGGGAACGGGCCGCCGCGCTGGATCAATGCCACCGTGGCGCGCGCTTCTGGCGGCAGGAACGCGGGCAGCTCCGGCGCCGCGGCATCCGATGCCGCGGCTGCCTTGCCGGGCGCGGTGTACGGCGCCTGTGCGGCCGCGTCGAGCGAGGGGGAGAATTGCTGGTGCGGCGGATGCTGCAGCCCGCGGATGCCCCACAGCCCGCCCACCAGCAACACGATGGCGGCGATCAACAGCACGGGCTTGCGCATGGACTCTCCTGCAGGAACGGCGGCGGCGCGCAGCAAGGCGCCCTCGTGCACAGTATGGGCCGGCCTGCCTGTTCGCGCTCTAAACGCCGCCGGTCACGGTGGTGACGCATGCGATTCACATCCGACTAACCGGGGCGTGGGGCATGGTAGGCGCCGATTCGCTAGGCCGGCCGGCATCACCGCCGTGGGATGGGACGATGTTTCCCCAGCCGCGCCCTTGGTAAGGTCGCCGACCGTCCCTACCATTGCTCACGCAACGCTCGTCCTTTCGACGGCGAAAGTCCAGGAGAACCGCATGGCCTACACCCTCCCCAAGTTGCCCTACGCCTACGACGCGCTGGAACCGCACATCGATGCGCAGACGATGGAGATCCATCACACCAAGCATCACCAGACCTACATCAACAACGTCAACGCCGCGCTGGAAGGCACCGAGTACGCCGATCTGCCGATCGAAGCGCTGGTGTCCAAGCTGAAGTCGCTGCCGGAGAACCTGCAGGGCCCGGTGCGCAACAACGGCGGCGGCCATGCCAACCACTCGCTGTTCTGGACGGTGATGGCGCCGAATGCCGGCGGCACCCCGAGCGGCGACGTCGGCAAGGCGATCGACGCCGAACTGGGCGGCTTCGACAAGTTCAAAGAGGCCTTCACCAAGGCTGCACTGACCCGCTTCGGCAGCGGCTGGGCCTGGCTGAGCGTCACCCCGGACAAGAAGCTGGTGGTCGAGAGCACCGCCAACCAGGACAGCCCGCTGTTCGAAGGCAACACCCCGATCCTGGGCCTGGACGTGTGGGAACACGCCTACTACCTGAAGTACCAGAACCGTCGTCCGGACTACATCGGCGCGTTCTTCAACGTGGTCGACTGGAAGGAAGTGGAGCGCCGCTACCACGCCGCGATCGGCTGATCGCGCGTCAGCGCTGCACCATGAAGAAGGCCGGGTTCGCCCGGCCTTTTTTTGTGTGGATGCCCGCCATAAGCGCTGGAAGTGCGGGTGGGGCGTGGCTGCCAGGTTGCTACGCTGCCCTCGCGCGCGTGACCAGCGTGCTTCGGCAGCGATGGCGGCCTATGCCGCATTGGCCGCCGCTTGCGCCGCTGCGTCGCCAGGGCGCGCTAAACCTTTGGCGTGCAGGCGCAGGAGCGGCTTCAGGGCAGCTCTGCCAACGACGAAAGACAACTGGCAGCAGCGGCTTCAGCCGCGATGGGCGTTACCGGGAATGCTTTGTCGCGGCCGAAGACGCTCCTGCAGATGACGCTGTGCGTGACGAAAGCAGGGAATCGGCGATGCCCGATCGTTCCGGTCCGATGGCATGCCGATGCCGATCCACCCCCATGCGCCGCATCGCAAGGCGGTGATCGCACGGCGCGCGAACGTGCCCAGCCTGCCGTCCGCTATGGCGCCGGTTGCAGCGATGTCGGTATCGGGTCCAGCGGCTGAAGTGCCATCAGCAGGCCGCGCGTGCCGGCCACAGGCAGGTCGGGCGCCGGCGCGAGCAGGCGTGCGCCGTGCAGCGGGCGGAAGTGGCCGCGTTCGAAGAACACGTGGTCGGCGGCCGCCGCCGTGCCGGGCGCACGCACGTCGATCCGGTTGCGCGCCGATTCGCCGCGTACGCTGCCGTCCTCGAAGCGCGTTGCCAACGGCGCCAGCTCGGGCGCGCGCGCCGCCGCAAAGAAGCCACCGGCCAGCAGCGAGGGCACGCCCTCGGCGGTGGCATCGATCCAGGCCATCAGGTCCTCGGCCTGTTCGCGGCGGCTGGCGCCGCCGTCGCGCGTCGCGTGCAGGCGGGTGAAGTACAGGTTCACCGGCTGCCCGTGCAGGTCCACCCGCACCAGGCCGGCGACGCTGTAGTCCTCCAGCGGATGCAGCAAGGTCTCGGCTTCTTCCAGCACCGGCAGGCGGGTCAGCAGCGCATTGCCGCGGCGTTGCGGCCGGCTCGGCGGATCGGGGCTGATGAAGTGGCAGTGGTAGCCCAGGCGCGCGGCCAGCCATTGCGCCTGGTTCGGCATCTCCGGCGTCTGCAGCACTTCCTGCAGGGCGATGGCGTCGGGATGCAGGCGCTGTAGGGCTACGGCAATGCGCTCGCGGCGCGCGATCCAGTCGTCGCCGTCCTGCGTGGCGCGCGGATCCGGGGCGAGCGTGAGCGTGACCACGGTGAGGGCGGCGTCCGCCGTGGCCGAGGCCGTCGGCACCGCGTCCGCCGCCACGTGCGCCTGCGCCAATGCCGCCACGGCCAGCAACAGCCAGCCGGTGCGATGCCATCGGAAGACGCGGGGAGTCATGCGGGCGATGCTACGGCGCAGCGTCTCAGGGTTGCGTATACAGCCGATGGTGCTGCGGCGTCCGCCACACAATCGGTGGCGCGCAAGTGGCAATGACGAACATCGCCCCACCTCCGGCGCGCACAGGCGCGGAGGCGGGGCGGGGACCGGTACACACGGCGCGCGTGCGCCGCGCGCCTCGGTCAATGCTGCAGCACGCCGTCCTTCAGGTGCAGCGGCGCGCGCGCCTCCACCTGCGTCGCCGAACGGCCCAGCAGCAGTTCGTAGTCGCCGGCGGCAATGTGCCAGTGGCGCTGCTTCGGGTCGTAGTCGGCCAGGGTCTTGGGCTCGGCGACGATGCTGACGTGGCGGCTCTCGCCCGGCTTGAGCATCACCTTGTCCCAGCCGACCAGGCGGATCGGGGTGTGATGGCCCTGCGGCAGGCGCAGGTACAGCTGCGGCACGTCGGCGCCTTCGCGGTCGCCGGTGTTGCGCACGTCGAAGCTGGCAACGACACGGTGACCGTCGGCCTGCACCTTGAAGTTGCTGTAGGCGAACGTGGTGTAGGACAGGCCGTAGCCGAACGGATACACCGGCTCCAGGCCGCGCGCGGCGAACCAGCGATAGCCGACGTTGGCGCCTTCGATGTTGTAGTCGACGTTGCTGCCGGCCGGTTGCGCCGGCTTGAAGCCCAGGCCGGGAATCGACGGCCGCGGCAGTTGCGACACGTCGCGCAGCCAGGTGACCGGCAGGCGGCCGGACGGGTTGACCTCGCCCAGCAGCAGCCGCGCCAGGCCTTCGCCACCGCGGATGCCCGGATACCAGGCTTCCAGCACCGCCGGCACTTGCTGCAGCCACGGCATGGCGACCGGGCCGTTGGTCTCCAGGACCACCACGGTCTTCGGGTTGGCCTTGGCCACGCCGGCGATCAGCGCGTCCTGCTTGTCGGGCAGGGCGATGTCCGGCAGGTCCACCGACTCGGCCGACCATTGCGTGGCGAACACGATGGCCACGTCGGCCTCGCGCGCGAGCTTGGCCGCCGCCGCCGGGTCGTCGCCGCTGGCGTAGTCGATCTGCGCGTCGGGCAGGGCCTTGCGCAGCGCCTGCAGCGGCGAGGACGGATGGAACATCACCGGGCCCGGCCAGGTGGTCGGGGCGATCCCCGGCACCGCGTTGCCGCCGTTGACGGTGATGCCGACCATCGAGGAACCGCCGCCGCCGATCACGCCCTTGTCGGCATGCCCGCCGATCACCGCGATGCGGCGCAGGTTGCGCGACAGCGGCAGCAGCTTGCCCTCGTTGCGCAACAGCACCGTGCCTTCCTCGACCACGCGCTGCACGGCCAGGCCGCCGGCGGCGTCGTCGATCGGCTGGTGCTGCGGCGGGTTGTCGAAGCTGCCGGTGGCGATGAAGGCGCGCAGGATGCGCTTGACCATGTCGTCCAGGCGCGCCTGCGGCACTGTGCCTGCGGCCACCGCCATGCGCAGCGGCTGGTCGAAATACACCGCCTTGTCGAACACTTCGCCGGCCGACTGCTGGTCCAGGCCGGCCAGCGCCGCCTTGGAGCCGCTGTGCACGCCGCCCCAGTCGGACATCACGTAGCCGGGGAACTTCCATTCCTGCTTCAGCACCTGGTTGAGCAGGTAGTCGTTCTCGCAGCCGTACACGCCGTTGATGCGGTTGTAGGAGCACATCACCGAGCCGGGCTGGCCGATCTTCAGCGCCAGCTCGAAGGCCAGCAGGTCCGACTCGTGCATGGCTTGCTCGCCGATGTCGGCGCTGTGGGTGTTGCGCCCGGTCTCCAGGTCGTTCATCGCGAAGTGCTTCATGGTCGAGACCACGTGCTGGCTCTGCACGCCGCGGATCGATTCGCCGACCATCGTGCCGGCCAGCAGCGGATCCTCGCCGGCGTACTCGAAGTTGCGGCCGTTGCGCGGGTCGCGCTGCAGGTTGACGCTGCCGGCCAGCAGCACGTTGAAACCCTGCTGCCAGGCCTCGCGGCCCATGGTGGCGCCGCCGGCGAAGGCCAGTGCGCGGTTCCAGGTGGCGGCGGTGGCCGGGCCGGAGGGCAGCGCGGTGGCGTGGTCGCCGGGGCGGATGTTGCCGGGATTGGTCACGCCGAGGCCGGCATCGGCCAGTTGCTGCGACGGGATGCCCAGCCGTTCGATCGCCGGCAC
>NZ_AQOJ01000849.1:0-373 GCF_000364685.1 Xanthomonas sp. SHU 166 | reverse complement strand
GCCGTCGAGGCGATGGTCGCGCAGGGCCGCGAGCCGCGACTGCGCGCGGTGCAGGCGCGCAGCGAAGTGGCCGATGCCACCGCGGCGCTGGACGAAGCGCAGGCGTTCCGCGACGCGGCGCTGGCGCGCCTGGCGGCGATCGCCCTGCTGGAGATGCCGGTGCAGTCCCTCGATGGCAGCCTGCTCGACCGCACGCCGCCATCGCCGCGCGCGACCGAGGCGGCAGCGCTGCCAGTGCGCATCGCCGCTTCGGAAGCCGAAGCTGCTGATCGCCAGGTCGAGGTGGAGCGCAAGCGTGCCCTGCCCGAGCTGAGCCTGACCGCCGCGCAGACGCGGTTCCGCGAAGACCGCGCCCACGCCTACACGCTCGGCG
>NZ_AQOJ01000848.1:0-459 GCF_000364685.1 Xanthomonas sp. SHU 166 | reverse complement strand
CGACGACGGTGTGGCGGCGGCGCAGGAGGCCTACCGCCTGGCCCGCATCGGCGTCGACGCCGGTCGCATCACGCAACTGGAACTGCGCAGCACCCGCGCTGCGCTCATCGCCGCGCGCGGCATTGCCGTGGACGCGCGCCTTGCGCGCGTCGCGGCGGAAATCGAGCTGGCCCGCCTGGAAGGGCGCGCGCCGTTCATGGAGGCCCAATGAACCTGTCCCGTCCGATCTCCCTTGCCGGTAGCGTGCTGCTGGCGCTCCTGCTGGCCGCCTGCGCTGGCGACAGGCAGGCCGCCCCGGCGGCCGACGCCGCGCGCCATGACTCAGCGCCCGATCCCACGCCCAAGACCGAGGCCGGTGCCGAAACCGGCGACGTGGTGCGGCTGACGCCGCAACAGATCGCCGCCTCCGGCCTGGACGTGGTCGCGGTCGGCCGCGGCGGCGGCGCCTCGGTGCGCCTG
>NZ_AQOJ01000847.1:0-2106 GCF_000364685.1 Xanthomonas sp. SHU 166 | reverse complement strand
GCTTGAGCACGTCGCGCAACGGCAGGCGCAGTTCGTCCAGCGCGCGGCACGCCGCCTGGCCCAGGGCGTCGTCGCGGCACGGCAGATAGGTCTCGACGACAGGGATGCGCAGTTGGCAATTCTCGTACAGCTCGGCCACCGGCACGTCGCTCAGGTCGCGGGCCAGCATCCAGTCGCCCTGCTCGGTACGACTGAGCAGGCGGATGCGCTCCAGTTCGCACAGCAGTTCCTGCACCAGCGAATCGGTCAGCATCGGCTCCAGCTCCAGGAGTTGGTCCTCCTGCAGCCCCCTGCCCTGCCTGCGCGCCTGCGCGAAGCGGCCGAGCAGGCGCAGCAGGCCATAGATCTCGTAGCCGGCGGGCAGGCGCATCGAGGCCGGCTGGTAGCGGAAGGCGGCGATCGAAGAGGACACCGAGGCACCGAGCAGGATCGCGATCCAGCTCAGGTAGATCCACAGCAGGAAGATCGGCACGAACGCGACCGTGCCGTAGATGCGCTGGTACGACTGGAAGCTGCCCAGGTACAGGCTCAGGCCCCATTTCACCAGTTCCAGCAGCAGCACCGCCAGCAGTGCACCCGGCACCGCATGGCGCAGCTTGACCGTGTGATGCGGCACCACCCGGTACACCAGGGTGATGCAGACGAATTCGATCAGAACCGGCGCCACGCTCAGCACCACCTGCGCCAGCAGCCGGCCCTCGCTGGTCTTGAACAGCGGCAGCGCGAAGAACCGCGCCGACACCGCCAGCGACGCCGCGGCCAGCAGCGCGCCGAGGGTCAGCACGGTCCAGTACACCAGGAAGCGGGTCAGCTGCGGCCGCGCCGACACCACCCGCCAGATCTGGTTGAAGGTCTGCTCGACGCTGTTGAGGGTGATCAGCAGCGAGACCACCAGCGCGATCACGCCGGCGGTGGTCAGTTGCCCGGCGCTGGCCGAGAACTGCCGCAGGTAGGACTCCACCGAACGCGCCGCGGCCGGCACGAAGTTGGAAAAGATGTAGTCGCTGAGCTGGTCGCTCCACTTGTCGAACACCGGGAACGCCGACAGCACCCCGAACACCACCACCGCCAGCGGCACCAGCGCGAAGATGGTGGTGTAGGCCAGCGAGGCCGCAGCCTGGAACAGGCGGTCGTCGAGGAAGCGCCGCCACAGGAAGCCGGCGAAGCTGCGCATGCGCGCGCGGTCGCGCAGGCGATCGGCCCAGAGATTGACGGTGTCCAGCGGCTGCATCGGGCAAGGGTACCCGATGCGCATGGACGCCGGCATCGTCGATACTGGCGGCCGTTCCGATCCACGAGAGGGCCGCATGGCCGAGATTCTGGTCCTGTACTACAGCCGTGGCGGCTCGGTGGCGCGCCTGGCGCGGCAGATCGCGCGCGGCGTCGGCGAGGTGCCGGGCATGGCCGCGCGCCTGCGCACCGTGCCGCCGGTGGCGGCGGTCACCCAGACCAGCGCACCGCCGGTGCCCGACAGCGGCGCGCCGTACGTGGACGCCAGCGACCTGCGCGAGTGCGTGGGCCTGGCGCTGGGCAGCCCGACCCGCTTCGGCAACATGGCCGCACCGGTCAAGCACTTCATCGACGGGCTCGGCGCCGACTGGGCCAGCGGCACGCTGGCCGGCAAGCCGGCGGCGGTATTCACCTCCACCGCGTCGCTGCACGGCGGCCAGGAAGCCACCCTGCTGTCGATGCACCTGCCGCTGCTGCACCACGGCTGCCTGATCGTCGGCATTCCCTACACCGAACCGCTGCTCAGCAGCACCCGCAGCGGCGGCACGCCGTACGGCGCCAGTCACGTCGCCGGCGCCGACGACGATCCGCAGCCCAGCGAGGAAGAAGCGCACCTGGCGCGCGCACTCGGCCGGCGCCTGGCCGAGATCGCGCAACGACTGGCAGCGCCATGAGCGGCGGGCGCCTGCGGGTGGCGCTGGGGGCGACGCTGCTGGCGTTGACGGCACTGTTCGCGACCTGGTTCCACGACGATCGCCACCGTCTCGCCGCCTTGCTGGTGTTCGCGCTGCCGCCGCTGTTGCTGGCCGTGGGCGTGCTGCGCGGCTCGGCAGTGGCACGATTCTGGAGCGGCGTCGGCGCGCTGCTGTGGTTCAG
>NZ_AQOJ01000846.1:0-701 GCF_000364685.1 Xanthomonas sp. SHU 166 | reverse complement strand
GGCACCGCCGCCGCTGGCCGCAGCGGCGCCCGCAGCGCCCGACGCGGCTGCGAACACTGCCGCCAGCGCCAGCAGCGACCCCGCACCGCGCATCGGCGTGGCGACGATGCAGCCCGGCGAAGTGTTCTTCGAGCGCTTCGGCCACGACGCCATCGTGGTGCTCGACCCGCGCACGGGCCAGGCCACCTCGTACAACTTCGGTTTCTTCGACCCCAGCGAACCGGGCTTCGTCGGCCGCTTCGCCGCCGGCGACATGCGCTACTACCTGGTCGCCCTGCCACTGCAGGAGGACCTGGAGCAATACCGCGAAGCCGGCCGCGGCGTCGACATCCAGTGGCTGGACCTGGCCCCGGCGCAGGCACGCGCGCTGCAGCAGGCGCTGGCCTGGCGCGCGCGCCCGGAAAACGCGCGCTACCGCTACGACTACTACACCGCCAACTGCGCCACGATGGTCCGCGACGCGCTGGACCGGGCCATGGGCGGCGCGCTGCACGCGCAGCTGTCCGGCCGCTCGCGCGGCAATACCTACCGCAGCGAATCGGTGCGCCTGGCCTCGCCGGCACCGTGGATGTGGCTGGGCTTCGACCTGGGCCTGGGGCCGTACGCCGACAAACCGCTGTCGCGCTGGGAAGAGGCGTTCGTGCCGATGCGCCTGGCCGAGAGCCTGAGCGAGGTGCGCAACAGCGAAGGCCGCCCGCTGG